>NZ_JANHZQ010000001.1:0-253710 GCF_041414725.1 Alteromonas sp. DY56-G5
ACATGAGCCGTATACGAGGCCCGTATGTACGGTTCTGTGAGAGGGATGAGGCGGTGACGCCTCACCCTACTCGATGTTTGAGCTAACTCTTTTGGGAGTTAGTTTAACGGAGGAATGTCATCGGCATTCTGGTTAATTTTACCTACGCCCGAGTAGTTGATAACTCGCTGCTTAACCACGTCGGCATCATCTAGTACGTAGTCGTAAGGCACTTCGTAGCTGGATGTTGGCGTGGCATCAGGTCCTGCTACAACGTCACCATCAGCTGGCGTTGTCCAGGTTACGCCTTCGCCAAACAGGTTGCCTGATGTGTTCCAGTATCCAATAACGTCTGAGTAGAAAGAAACAATTGGGTTTTGCGTATTCTCAAACACATTGTTTTCTACCTGTAGCTCTGCACCAATTCTTGAATTGATTGCCGTAGAGGATATTTGATTGTAGTAGTTGTTATACAAGTGACCGTGACCGTATCGGAATAACGGTAAACGTGACTCGATATTCTCAAAGCGGTTGTGGTGGAAGGTAATTAAACGCTCGGTATTGTCACTGTCTACATCATTCTCAGTGTGGCCGTGTAACGAGGCTTTCCAATGATCATGAAGATAGTTGTAAGAGATAGTGATGTTTTTCGCGCCGCGTTTACTATCTACTAACCCGTCGTAGAAATCCTTGTCCACAGACAATGTGCTGTAAAGCTCATTGTGGTCAATCCAAATGTTGCTGGTGGTAGAGCCGTCGTTATCACCTTCAATAGAGATAGCGTCTTTACCATCAGTAAGCACGTGGTGGATTTTCAGGTTTTGAATAATCACGTTATTTGCGCGTCTGATTAAGATGCCAATGCCGTCGAATTCGCCCCTGTCTGCAACCCCGATAATTGACACATCGTTCATGTCTTTTATTTCAATCGGTGAGCCCGTACCGCCATTGTTTGCGTCGGTAATGGTGCCATCTACATAAACCGTTACTGGGGTGTTGCTGTTCGCTGCGCTATCTAGCGCCGCCTGCAGGTCAGCACCGTTATCTACGGTGACTACTGTACCGCCAGCACCGCCGGTTAATGCATAGTTGTATTGCGCAAAACCGTAAGCATCAAGCGTTGGAGCAGGTGCTACATTCGGTAAGTTAGGCTCGCTTGGCACCCAGCCTTCGCCGTTATTAAAGTGAGAGAATATCGCCGTTCTGCTGGTAAGTTCAGTCACTTCGCTGTCGGCAAGAATGTGGGCAAACTGACGGCTTGAAAGATCAAGCGGGTTACCCTGCATATCCATGCTGCCGTACTCACGCCATCCTGCTGCTGCGGTTGCAGGGCTAGGGTTTGGTGCAGGTTGGTCGCGTACTCCTTCACCCGCCCAGCCGATAGTGGCAATGTGTGTGTCGAAACGGTTATTAATAAGTGTGATATTGTCGAAGTAGCTCGCGCTGCCGCCACTTCTTGCAATATACGTAGAGTCGTCGAGTACACCGTTACCAATAGGGCCCGGGCCATTGGTGAAGCTGCTGTTTAAGAAGATAAACCCTTTATAAGAAATATCAGGTACGCGAGCTTGTAGAATGTAGCCGCCCGCTGTGTCTTCGTCAGGGTTGCCATTTTTAGAGTCGCCAATGGTGCGAATTTCGCTGTTTTCAAACAGTGCGGTATTTACGTAACCCCAAATGAAATCAACGTTGCCGGCAATCAATGAGTTGTAGAACCAACTGAAGCCTTTTAACAGCAGCGTATCTTGTTCACTCGCAAAGTTCATATCAACAGCAGTTAGACGACCTGAATCACTGTTGAAGTAAATCGTCTCAGCTTGGTTAGAGTAGTCGTTGCTTCTGATGTGTGAGTTTTTCAAAGTGAAGTTCGTTAGCGTCAGGTTATCTACGCCTTCCACTAAAAACACGCTTCTTCCGCCAGATGGCGTGCCCGCCGCAGGTGCTTCGCTCTTGCCGCTACCGCTGTTAAAGCTTTCAAAGTTATCGTAGTACACCACGGTATTGTCTCGGCTCTCGCCTTGAAGCGTGACATTGTTGTTACCGCGAAGGAACAGCATTTCTTGATATTCGCCGTCACGAATCGTAATGCGAGATGGCGTATCGCTGCTTACGTTTTGCATCACGTAATTAAGCGCACCTTGCACAGTGCGGAAATCCGCTTCGCCGTCATCATCTACGGTAACATTCGCGCCAGAAGGTGCGGCAGATCTTGTTGCAAAGCGCCAGTTCGCACTCTTGCCAATACCACTAAAGCTTTCACCATTTAGCGTTGCGCCGGTTACCGCACCATCGCTAATGGCCACGTAATATGACTGACCATATTGAAGGGCATTTGTATGAGGCTTAATCATTAATTTATTGCCTACAACTGATGCTGGGCGGTAAGCCACTTTGCGCTGCCTGTCTTGGCCTTCAAAGCCAATAAAGTCTTCATCAGCTGCAATATTGATAACGTCTACCAGGGTGTCGTCTGTCGCATTGTAAATGCGCACTTCACCGCTACTTCCTAAGGTGGGTTCGCTGTCGAAGGTTAACGAGAGTAGGGTATCGGTATACGCATTGTTATTGCCCGAATACGGTGTGGTATCAGGGAATAAGTCGCCATAGGTGGTGGTAGGCATGGTAAAGCCTTCGCCAACATTAACGGCAATGTGTTTGCTTAACGTAGGGTCAGAGCCAGAAGTAAAAGTTACCATTGCGCTGCCGGCAGCGCGAGGGGTAATGGTAACTTGTGGGCCTTGCTGCTCTACGCTGACCACACTCGCATCACTGCTGGTTACGGTAAACGTGTCTTCAGTTATACCGTCGTTTTGTACTGCGGTAACGTAAACGAATAACGGATCGCTACTGGTGGTGGTTTCCCACTCTGTTTCTTTGAAATCTAGAGTAAGTTGAACAGGTTTAACAGCGGGGTCACCCACTTTTAAATCGTCCAGCTCGAACGAACGGTTATTAGTGAAAAGGCCAATAAGTCCCGCAGCGCTATAGGTTGTATCTTCTGCTGTACCCATGTTCTCGCCGTCTAAATAAACGGTGAGTTTCTCGTTTTCCATTTCAAAACGTACGCGATACCACGTGCCGTCTGTACCGTCTTTTTCACCCAGTAGAATAGGTGACTTAGCTTGGACAGGGCGAGAAATACTACCTTCGGTACTTACCGCTACTTCCACTTGTGTACTGCTTGACGAGTTTTGTACATTCAAACCTCCGCCGTACCAGTTTCCAGCGCTATCATAACGACCTAGAAGGAAGATCTGTTTGTTTCGCGTGGTGCTGTTTTGTCTTGGACGAATGCGCGCTTCAACAAAGTAATTTCCATTTTCTGGCAGGTTGCTTAGCGCCGACTCTTTAACCAAGAAAATTTCACCACCTTCACCGCCAGCGGTGTAGCGCATCACTTTGTTGCCGTCATCTTCTACAACATCAAACGTGCCTTGTGGGCCGTTTGAGCCTGCGTCGTCTGAAATAAGCGTGAAGTTATCTAAAGAGCCCGATGCAAAGTCGTCACAGAAGTAAAGCTGTGGTTCATTTTCACAGCTAAACTTGCTGTCATCTGGCGCTTCACCCACATACGATATAACAAAGTTATCGATAACCACTTTGCCGCCACTTTCAGTACGAAGCTGTAAAAACGAGGTGGGTGTACCAATAAATCCATCGATAGTTAAGCGTTGCCCTGGCACAAGGTTATTAACCAGTTCGCTGTAGAATTTAGAGTCGCCACCATGTATCGATTTGCTGCTACTGCTGGTGTTGTTATCTACATAAATCTGGAAGTTGTTGTCGCCTTCACTGTCTTCAACCGCAATGATGTCCATACTAATGGTATATTCACGGCTTAAATCTAATATACCCGTCGTTGTAGTGTCATCGGCGGTTGTGTCCGTATCTGGGGTACTGTTGCCCATGGTAAAGCGTGCACTGTCGATGGCTAGTTGGCCTTCGGAGATCACTAAACCTGAGCCGCCGCCCGTTACGCTATAAAACGGTGTCGCACCACCATCGGTCGACCTGTATTCAGGGCTGAAGAAGGTGTCAGCGTCTGTTTCAAACGTCTCCTCTAACAGGGTGTTTTCATCAATATATTCAATGCGAATATTGTCGATGACCACAATAGAGCCACTTTCCGTTCTAAATTGAAGGTACGAGTTAGGCGTTGCTATCTGTCCTTCTACTGTCATGGTGGTTCCCGGTACTAAATCGAGCACAGGCTCATTAAAGAAGCGGGAATCTGAACCTAGGTGTGAGTTGGCGCTGCCAGAAGTATTGTTATCCACGTAAATCTGGAATTTGTTGTCGCCTTCGGAATCTTCGGCAGAAATAACATCAAAGATAACATTGTAAGGTCGGCTCAAATCCAGTGCACCGGTTGATGATGTATCGTCAGACGAGCTTTGGGTATCAGGTTCAGTATTACCAAGGGTAAAGCGTCCGCCGTCAAGCTGAATACCAGTGTCAATTTGCGTTACCGAGCCACCGGTAATGGTAAACATGGCGATTTGCTCACCCGCTGCATTTTCAATCGCGGCAAAGTTTGTCGAGAAAATATCCTCGCTTTCGCCTGCAAAGGTATAGGAAAGCGGCAGCGGTACACTTGGAATAACTTCGGGCTCTTCAGGCTCGGTAGGCTCAGGCTCAACCGGAGGCACTGGGTCAACTGCGTCAGCTACCGTCTCAATTTTTAAGTTATCGATAGTGATAGTGGCACTAGAGTCTGTGCGCAATTGGAAGAAGCTATTAGTTACCGAGCTATCGAGAATTTTAGCGTCAGGTGCACTAGGATCGCCGCCACCAATATCGTCACCTGGCTCATAGGTATAGGTAAATCGCGTGCCGGGTACCATTGTGCCGTCCGCTAATCCTATGCTCACGAACTTAGAAGCAGCACCGTGTACAGAGTTATCTTGCCCTGTGGTGTTGTTATCTACATAAAGGCTAAATGTACCGCCGCCATTGTGAGAAATAACGTCGAAGCTGATGGTAAAACCTTCGCTAAGGTTATAAATACCCATGCCTACCGTATCTGATGCCGACGTATTAGCACCTGGGTTGGCTGCAGCGTTACCAATACTGAATCGATCGCCTTCAAGGGTAAGCTGACCTGTGGTGGCGTCGACTAGCGGGCTGCCACCTGTTACATAATAAAGCGCGCCAGCATCTGGCTCTTCACTTAAGCGCTTGTACGACGATGAGAAAAACGTATCGGTGTCGGTATCGAAATTCTCTTCAAGCGCTGCCTGGATAGAATTCGCTGCTTCCTCTAACTTTGCCAGTTCAACATCTGCTTGTTCTTGGGTAAATGCAAACAGGTAGTTTTGCGGGTCTTCATTGGCAAGGCAATTTTCAACATGCAGCACTAGCGGCATAGACTGAGCGTTATCTGGGGATACCACGCACAGGCTGTATACCTCGTTAACCGTGTTGAAAGCACGGGAAATAAGATACTCAGTTTGCTCACCGTAGCTAAGGGCTATGACTTTTCGTCCAAAAGAGAATTCATAGTTACCCGTTGTGCTTTCCTCACCGTGCACTCTTACGAATGTACCTGACAAGTTCGTTTCGTCGTCTGGCGTAAAGGTGTATGTGGCTTGCGATACACTTCTGCCTTCCAGTGTTGGTGCGTAAATGTCGCCTGTGAAACGGGTTACATCAAAGGTGTTAGGGAACAGCGTACCTAATTCGGCTTCAAGATAATTTACGAAATGGCTGATAGCCTGTGCTTTATCCACAAGCGTAGCACTGGCTCCGCCAGCGGAACCAAGCCACACCTCTACATCGGCTGCAAAATCTGCATCAGATTGATTAAAGAAGTCTTCAATGGTTTGCCCTTCGTCTAGCGTAGCTACCGCCACACCGCCAGCACTGGCGCTTAGCGATATACCGTTACTTGGGTCGCCATCGGTATCAAGAGATTGTAAAAGTCGAAGCGTGTTTACGACCGACTGGTTAAAAGGGTTGTCAGTTGCGAACAGGTCAAGAGGAGAGATAACGCTTGATGCCGGTGTTTCTGGAAACGTCAGCTGACCTATGCTGAAAGCGAGCTGCTCGCCTCTGAAGTAAGAGTATTCACCCTGCGCATTAGTGGTACCGTTTTCCACAGAAGCAGAGGAATAATTGATTCCTTCAACGGGGCTATCAACAAATACGCCAGTAAGTGCTGGGTCGGGGGGGAGGGTTACATTGGTAGAGCTTTTCTCGCCACAGGCGGCAACGAGAATAACGCCGCCCATAAGGGCAGCAATTTTCGTGAGTTTCATGGTACTCAATCTCCATATTTTACTGGGCGTACTACCGCACTACATGTCCGCTCCAGCTTTATTATGTGGAAAAGGCCGGGTTTCCCCGGCGCAGACAATTAGTAGAACTTAATGTTTACACCCAGCTGGTAGCTGCGGCCGTATTCTTCTTTTTGGTACAGAATGTTGCCGCCGCTTAACGCATTACCTTGGAAGTAGCGAAGGTCAGACTCCTCGGTGAGGTTGATGGCGTCAAAGTACAGTTGTGCGTACTCGGTAATGTCGTACTGAAGTTTAAAGTCTAAGCTTTTAACCGAATCTTGATATTGGTCGCCCCAAATCTTGCAGCCTTTCGGGTCGTTAAGATCGGCAGTAATTGGGCAAGAGCCAATTTGTTCAAGAACTTCAGAACGCACGTTACCAATTAAGCGAGCTGAGAACGTTTCGCTCTCCCAACCAAATACAAGGTTGAAGGTGGTATCAGCTTGGTCGGGCAGTGCTACTTTGCCTTGACGAATACTGCTATCCAGCGTGGCCTCACTATCTAGGATGGTGGCATTACTTTGAATGAATAGACCATTTTCAAAGTACTGGTTGTAGCTAAGCTCTAACCCGATAACCGAGGCTTTGTTGCCGTTAACGGTAATGTTTATCTCGTTAAGGTATAAGTCTTGCGGAATAACAAACTCAGTGACTTGATTTACCGGAAGCGTTAGCGGCAGGTCGTTAAGCGCCATGCCAATTCCGTTTACATCTACGATAAAGTTGTCGATGTCTTTATAGAAAACTGCCGCTTCCATAAAGAGGTTTTCGCTTGGATACCAGCCAATTGACGCATCGTAGTTAATAGATGTCATTGCAACGAGGTTAGGGTTACCCACATCTAGTGCATTATCAGAACCCAACACGTACTGGCTTAACTGTTGAAGCGATGCGCCATCTTGACTGTCATCACAATCGTCAGAACCAGGAGGACAAAGCTCAATATCGCTGTCAAACACAGCAAATGCACGGGCTTGTTTAAACGACGGGCGAGTAAAACTCGTCCATGCTGCGGCACGCACTAGGAAGTTTTCACTCGGCTCCCATTTAATGTGTGCACTAGGGAAAAACTCACTGTATTTAATAGACGCTTCTGGAAGAGGGATAGCAATATCCAATGCACCAGCCCCTGCGCCATTAAACTCAAAGTCATCGTTTTCTAAAGACAAAAAGCCGGTAGAAGAGAACTCGGTTTGTGTCCAGCGAACGCCGGTTGTTAGTGTGGCATCTGCGCCTAATGGCAACTCTGCCATTGCGTATACGGCCTGCGTATCTTCGGTAATGCTGTAGTCGCCCTTAGTGCTTTCTATCGACACTTCGCCATTTGTGGCAGGCTCAACCGTTTGACGAGTGGCATCAACAATTTGGTCGACAACTGCGCGGCTTTCAAACGGCAACTGGAATGCGCTGTTTGAAGGAATCTGGGTGTCATAGTCGGCAAGGGTAGAATTCACTGCGGCAATACATGCGTCGTCGCTACAGTCGCCGGCAGAAGGGTCGAAACTCCAGCGGTCCTTGTCACGCACGTGATCGCGCTCGCTCACCTGCACACCAAATTTAATGGTGTTTAACCAGTCATTAAAAATGTCGGTTCGCAAGTTAAGGTTCACTGTCTTAATTTCATCAATTCGCGTTCCGCCTTCTAAAAACAGGTTATCGAATTGATAATTTGAAAGGTCAGAACCATCGCCACTACCCGACGTTCCAAAAATACTGTTTTCCGGGTCGTAGGTTAGACCTGCGATTTCAGCAGCTTCCTGTGGGCTTAAAATGCGGGCGTTAATGTTGTCGCGACCGCCTTGACCATAAACAATCAGGTCTCGTTCACGGAATTGAACGCGGCGGTCACCAGTGGAGTCTTCTTCAGAGCGAGATTGAGCGTATTCGTAGTCAAACACGAAGCGTTCAGCAATACGGTTTTCGCCCCCTAAGCTGAACGTTATGGTTTTGTTCTTACTTTCTTGTAGGAAATGCTGGTGGAATACGTCTATATCGCTAAGAATAAACTCTTTCGTAGCGCCGTTTACGTATACAATTTCATCGTTTCCGACAGAGCCTGCATCTTGAAAATCGTAAAATTCTCGCTGTGCGCGATCATCATCTTCAAACTGAGTGAACGTGCCTTTGGCATAATAGTAAGCGTCTGCAGAGGGCTTGTATTCAAGGTTTAGTGCTGCAGCTTGACGAGTTCTTCCTGCAATTTCGCGACGAACTTCTAACTGAGAAGGCGCAAGAATTTCGTCACCCTGGGCAATTTCTTCTTCTGTTTTACCCAAGTCGGCGGTGTAAAACTTCATTTCGTTGGTGCTGTGGTGGCGCGTTTCGTCTATCTGGGTTTTGCGGTCTTCGTGAGAGATGGCAAAGCCAATACCAAAGGTGTTGTCGAGGAAAAACTGGGTGCCGTCTAAGCTAAATTTCGGAGAGTGCTTTTCGCGCGCTTCTGAATATGCGTCTTGAACACGCATTTTTAATGTATTTTTGCCGCGATCGAAAGCTGAAATTGCTTTAACGTTGACCGTACCGCCAATGGAATTTAGGTTTTGGTCTGGGGTGAGTGTTTTCAGCACTTCAATGGTACCGAGAAGGTCAGCAGGAAGTGCGTCTAATCCCACTTTCCGTTCTTCGCCTGCACCAGACATTTGTGCGCCGTTCATATTTATGGATACGAAGCCGGGCCCTAAGCCCCTTACGGTGACAAACTTACCTTCGCCTTCAGAGCGCTGTAGCGTAACACCCGGCAGTCGTCGAAGGGACTCCGCCACGTTCTGATCAACAAAATTGCCTAAATCATCGGTAGAAATAACAGAGCTAAAGCCGCTTTTCATGCGTTCTAAGTCACGCGCTTTAAGGTCTGCCTGTTTAACACCCTTTACTTCAACTACTTCAATTTCGCTAGGGGTCTCATTTGTTTCAGTTTGCTCGGTATTTTCCTGAGCGGGTGCTGTTTGCGCCATGCTTGAAAACGCCGTGGACACGGCTAGAGCGAGGGCTGTCCATTGAAACACTTTCATGTTTTGAACTCCTAAATTCCAAAATCGACATAGCTGTAGTATTTGTATTTTGCTATGCCACCGGTGGCAGTATCGATCTTGTCAGATAGGAATGCACTAATATTTAACGTTTATTTCACAAATTATTAATATATGAATATTTAGTGATCACAGTGTTGAGATTCCTGCGAGTACCCTCCATGAGTTTTCTTCATGAAAAGTAAGAGAGGGCGCGGGGTTGGCAGTAAAGTAGCTGCTGTAAATTGACCAGTCAACCACATCTAATTCACTATCAATTATCCCATTTTTGCTTGTGTACTGATTGCTTTGTATTTGCTTAAGTATGCGCGAGTCTACAGGGTCTAGATCTTTACCTGTGCGGGTGAGATTAGCACCTACGTCTTGGTTTTCAATCAAGCTTGTCCATGTTTGCTGTGCAGTAAGTTGCGCATCGCCTAATTTATCTATTTCATTCTGATGAAAAGGCGACGTTGAAAGGGAACGAGTGATTACGTCTTTTTCTTTCTTTGAACCGGTTTTGGCGCTCTTAACATCTATGCCTTTACTGTTGTCCTCAGACATGTCGCCATAGCCCTTCATCACGTTTTCAGCAACATACAGTCGAGTGAGTGATTCCTTATCGTCCCATAATTGGAAAAACCATAGCTTTTTCGTAGCGGGGCCTGGGGCATAAATATTCCCAACCAGATTTGCGGTGCCGTTTTCGCCGCCATAAGCTGAGTTTTTTTGCCAGTTGGCAATAACGTTATTTTTGATATCAACGAATTCTTGCTGCTGTGGGTAAGGCGGGTTCAGTCGCCATCCGTTAATGCGCGGGTTTCTACTGGTATGATTGGCCAATATATTGCGCAAAAAGCTAGCATTACTGCCACCCCAAATGCCGCCATAGCCATGGCTACCTTTGTGATGGCCCGCGTTGTTTAAACTCTCTGATAATATGCTGTATTGCAGTGTAAAGCGCTGATTATTGTAGAACGAACCTACCTCGTCTTTTGACCAACTGAGCGAGCAGTGATCGATGATGACGTCAGTAGTGTTTCTTACAGTGACCGCGTCGCCTTCTTTACTGTCTTTCCCTGGCCTAAAACGCATGTGACGAATAATAACCTGGTTAGCTTCAACGCTTGTTGATGCGCCAGAAATTACAATTCCGTGGGGAGATGTCTGTCCTGCAATGGTGACGTTGCCATGTTTTATTTCTAAATCCTTTTCTAGCGCTATCACGCCAGACACATTAAAGACAATCAGTCTGGGATAGTCTTGCGCAATAGCCCATCGCAATGTTCCCTCTTGTGGGCTTTTGGCATTATCAGACAAAGAGCTAACAACTAACACTTTTCCTTGGTTTCCACCTTGTGTGTATTTTCCGAACCCCAGCGCACCTTCAAACGCCAGTGATTGTGCGTGACAGTTAGACAAGGCGAGAAACGCGACGAAAGCGACAATCAGTTGAATTGGAATATGTTTCATTACTGCATGTCCTGCTCGTAAGGGTGGGCACCGGTGGTTGGTAGGCGGGCGATGTCTTTGAGTTTAGCGCTCCATGCTTGGAGTACCTTAACGTCGTGGATCATACCCTCTAGTTCTATTGCTAAAATTGATACAAGCTCTCCATCTCGCATGAAGACTGGCACGGCAACAAGCGTTACGTTGCGTGGTGCGAAGTGGCTGACGGCATAGCCTCTGGTACAAGTTGTTGCTCGTAATTTCGCGGCTTGTTGTTCATCAAAGTTTGCGGGGTGTGAGCTGTCGTTCATGTTTTGATACTTGGGATGGTAGGCCAACATGACATGACCCGCAGCAGATTCAAATAAGGGCAGTTTTGTCCCTGGCCTTATTGTTGTTATTTGCTTTTCTCTGGCATCTAAAACGTCAATTACAAACGCGCAGTAGTCGCCTAATGTGCAGATGATTGCGCTAGCGTTGGTTGCAGCTATAAGTTTCGAAAGCGCAGGGGCAGTGATTCTCTGAACGTATCTGCTGCGCGAGTTAGCGGCGCTAATTTCGTAAATGCGTGTGCCATAGAAGTATTTTGTACCACGCTTTTCGACTACCCGTTCGCTGGTTAATGTTCTAAGTAACCTAAATACTGATGTGCGGGGAAGTTTAAGCGCTGACTCAATTTCAGAGGCACTTAACCCCGAGCGAGACTCGGCGATGGCTTGACATAGCTGCAGCGCCTGCATAACACTGGGAATTACATACCTTTCCATCTTTTTGCGGTCCCGAAATCAAGATAATACTGCTCGATATTAACACGAATCAAACAAAATGCTACCGGTGGCATTTTAAATTATTGATGATTTTTAAATCAATTACATTGAGAAAAGAGAGAAAACTGTCGTGCAACTCATCGCATCTATAAGAAGGTTAACGCTTTATCAACCGCGTCCGGTAAGCGGTTTAATTTTGTATATTTAAAACAAAAAATTAACATGTGTAGGTGCTGCCGAGGTGCAAGTTGAAGACTCAGCGAGCGAAAAAGTGAACGAATGCGTGACATCTATGCTAAGGGCGACGATAAATTTGTGGAAGCAGAGTCTTACCTTTTGAATGTTAATAAAATAGTCATTTGTGTCTGGTGCTTTAATTACTAGGTCTTTTTAGCCCGTCGATAGGTGGCTTGTACTTGCCCTTATTTGAGATTACTCTGCCACGCCTGCTTTCTCATTCTCATTTGAAGCAGCGTTAAACTTAGAGCATCGTTCTTGTAAGGCATTACATTCTATATGACACCACGTTCTTTCGTTTTTTTAGACGAACTGAATTCTTCGATTAGACCCGCAATAAACTACACCAGTGGTGTAGGCGCTATGCTGTGGTTGGCTAATCTGGTGTTACTGCTGAACATTGCGCTAGTTATCAGTGGTACCTTGGCTGACTCGGCAGAATTTGTCAGTGCGTTTAATGAAAGTTTGGTTGTAGAGCCTTTTTTCATTGCACTGGCCAATCACACGCTTTCGCAATTTATTGTTCCCACTATTGCATTAGTATTAGTTGGTCTCTTGGTAAAAGCCACGGCTATAGCAAAGGCGCAAATAACAAAACAGCGCCGACCTATTCCTTACCTTTGCCCTACATTTCCCCAGCCTTTTGTTCAGACGGTTGGCAGTAGAGCGCCCCCACTTTTTAGTTAAACGTCTCCGATTTGATTATCTAACGCCGAAAGCGTCGCGCAGTATGTGTGACAAAGCTTTACCGGTGTGCTTTTCGATGCTGTAACGCTGCCATTCTCTATTAAGCGGCCCAGTCATCGCCGTTTAACTTGTAGGTTATAGGAACTTGTTTTGTCTATTCGTAACCTTTTTACTCTAATTGTTGCTGGTGCAGGGCTGACGTTGGCCGGCTGCAGCGGTGGCGTGCTTGACCCTAAAGGGCAAGTAGGCATGGATGAAAAGAATCTGATTATTCTTTGCACCATCCTAATGCTGATTGTTGTTGTTCCCGTTATTTTTCTTACGCTTTACTTTGCGTGGAAGTATCGCGCTAGTCGCGATTTCGAAATTTATACCCCTAAGTGGGCACACTCAACCAAAATTGAAGCGGTGGTGTGGTCCATTCCAATTCTCATTGTCGTGTCGTTGAGTGTGATCACCTGGCGCTCTACTCACGCACTCGACCCTTATGCGCCGCTAGAAGGTCAAGGAGAGCATCTTACTGTTGAAGTAGTCTCGCTCAACTGGAAGTGGCTGTTTATTTATCCTGAACAAGGTATAGCAACGGTCAATGAATTGGTGTTTCCTGCCAATAAACCCGTTGCGTTTAAGATTACTTCTGAAAGCACCATGAACTCGTTTTTTATTCCTCAGCTAGGGAGCCAGATTTATTCCATGGCGGGAATGGAGACCAAGCTTCATCTTATTGCCGACGAGCCAGGTACGTACAAAGGCATTTCTTCAAATTACAGCGGTGCGGGATTCACTGGCATGAAGTTTAACGCTATTGCCACACCTACCGAGGATGACTTCGAGGCGTGGGTTGCCAGCGTTAAGCAGTCGCAAACGTCGTTAACGTCAGGTGCCTACGAGCAGCTTGCTGAGCCAAGCGAAAACAATCCGGTGACCTATTTCAGCAAAGTCGATGACGGTTTGTTTCATAACATTGTTATGAAATACATGAAAGATCACGGCTCTATGGATTTCTACAACAAGCCGGAAAATGCCGCCATGGGCGAACATCACGCCATGCCTGAAATGCAACACAGCCATCACCAAGAGGATGCACAATAACCATGTCTTTATTAGGTAAATTATCTATTGAGGCCGTGCCCTATCACGAGCCGATTATTATGGTGACACTTGCTGTTGTGGCAGTGGTGGGTGTGGTCATTGCCATGCTTATCACCAAGCACAAACAGTGGGGAACCCTGTGGTGTGATTGGATAACGTCTGTCGACCACAAACGTCTTGGTATTATGTACATTGTGTTGGCTATGATCATGCTGCTGCGTGGCTTCGCCGAC
This sequence comes from Alteromonas sp. DY56-G5, assembly GCF_041414725.1. NCBI lineage: Bacteria > Pseudomonadati > Pseudomonadota > Gammaproteobacteria > Alteromonadales > Alteromonadaceae > Alteromonas > Alteromonas sp. DY56-G5. The sequence goes on from NZ_JANHZQ010000001.1 coordinate 13,731, forward strand.
GCCATTATGATGCGTACTCAGCTTGCAATGGCAACCAATGGTGCGCCCGGGTATCTACCGCCAGAGCACTACGACCAAATCTTCACAGCCCATGGCGTTATCATGATTATCTTCATGGCGATGCCGTTTATGATTGGGTTGATGAATATCATTTTGCCACTACAAATTGGTGCTCGCGATGTGGCGTTTCCTTTTTTAAATAATTTGAGTTTTTGGCTGACCGCAGGTGGCGCAATTCTAGTAAATGTGTCTTTGGGGTTAGGTGAATTCGCAAAAACAGGGTGGGTTGCTTATCCGCCGCTAGCCGGGTTGGAGTTTAGTCCCGGGGTTGGCGTCGACTATTATATATGGGCCCTGCAGATATCCGGGCTCGGTACACTGCTAACCGCCGTAAACTTCCTAGTTACCGTGTTCAAAATGCGGGCGCCCGGTATGAAGTTAATGCAAATGCCTATTTTTACATGGACCTGTACGTGGGCAAACATTCTGATTGCTGCTTCGTTCCCAATTCTGACGGCTGTGTTAGCCATGCTGACGCTAGACCGTTATATGGATTTCCACTTCTTCACGAATGAAGCTGGTGGTAACTCTATGATGTATATCAACCTGTTCTGGGCGTGGGGACACCCTGAGGTTTATATTCTAGTACTGCCTGCATTCGGTATTTTTTCAGAAGTTATATCTACGTTTACCGCTAAGCGCCTGTTTGGCTACAAGTCGATGGTGTATGCGTCGGGTGCCATTGCCATTCTTGGTTTTATTGTTTGGCTGCACCACTTCTTTACCATGGGGTCGAGCGCCAATGTGAATGCCTTCTTCGGCATTATGACCATGGTTATTGCCGTACCCACGGGCGTGAAACTGTTTAACTGGCTATTCACCATGTATCGCGGTCGCTTAATATTGAGTGTGCCTGTACTGTGGACGTTAGGCTTTATGGTGACCTTCACCATTGGCGGCATGACAGGGGTGTTACTTGCTATTCCAGGTGCTGACTACGTACTTCATAATAGCTTGTTTCTCATTGCGCACTTTCACAACACCATTATTGGTGGTGCGGTATTTGGCTATCTGGCTGGCTTTGCTTTTTGGTTCCCGAAAGCCATGGGCTTTAAGCTTGACGAAAAAACAGGAAAAGCAGCCTTTTGGTGCTGGCAAATTGGTTTCCTTTTGGCGTTCATGCCCCTATATGTGCTTGGCTTTTTGGGTATGACACGCCGCTTAAATCACACGGACAACCCTGACTGGAATATCTGGTTATACATTGCTGCATTTGGTGCGTTTGTTATAGCAATTGGTATTTTCTTCCAGCTACTTCAGCTGTTTGTAAGCTTCAAAAACAAAGAGAAGCTTAACGATACAACGGGCGATCCGTGGAATGGTCACACGCTAGAGTGGTCAACGGCGTCACCGCCTCAATTTTACAATTTTGCCAAGATTCCTCACATCAAAGACATTGATGCATGGACGGATATGAAGGAGCGCGGCGATTCGTATCAACGCCCTGAAAAATACACACCTATTCATATGCCAAAAAATACTTCAGCCGGAGTTTTCATGAGCATGAGCTTTACCCTGATGGGCTTTGCGCTTATCTGGCATATTTGGTGGCTTGCTGTTGTCGGTTTAGTGGCAGGAATAGGAGTATTTATTAAGCGTTGCTATACCTCGGATGTTGATTACTACGTGCAGGTAGATGAGGTTGAACGAGTTGAAGCTACGCACTTAAGTGCCAATACAGTGGGAGGTCGCTCATGAGTACTATTGCAACATCAAGCGCCGCATCAATGCCGCATGAACACGCACACGAAGAACATCATGAAAACAACACCGTGTTTGGTTTCTGGTTGTACTTAATGACCGACTGTTTGTTGTTTGCTTCTTTCTTTGCCACCTATGCCGTGCTGTTTATGAATACGGCGGGCGGTGTGTCTGGCAAAGATATTTTCGAGCTCAACTTTGTTGCAGTTGAAACAGCCGCTCTGCTTTTAAGCAGCATTACCTTTGGCTTTGCCATGATATGTGCTCACCGACAAAACAAGTCAGGCGCCCTTGCTTGGCTGGCGGTGACATGGGCACTGGGTGCGTGTTTTATTGGTATGGAGGTGTACGAATTTCATCACCTTATTGAGCATGGCAACGGGCCGCAGCAAAGTGCGTTTCTAACGGCGTTTTTCTCGTTAGTGGGACTGCACGGACTGCACGTTACAGCGGGCCTTATTTGGATGACAATCATGTTTATTGAAGTAACCCGCCGAGGTCTAGGTGAGCAAACCGTTACTCGACTTAGTTGCTTAAGTCTGTTTTGGCACTTCCTCGATATCGTATGGATATGTGTATTTACCGTAGTGTATTTAATGGGGGCAATGTAATGGCGTTACACGATGCAAAATTAGCTTCAAATACGGACGGTCACGCTTCATCGACCCACAATAGTGATGGCGCACATGGCGATGTGAAGTCTTATATTATTGGCTTCATTCTATCTGTGGTACTTACCGCTATTCCGTTCACTCTAGTGATGAATGGCGACCTATCTAAAGTTACCACGATTTGGAGCGTGGTAACTTTGGGCTTGGTTCAAATTTGGGTGCACCTTAAATACTTTTTGCACCTTAACTTTGTTACTGAAGAAGGCAGAGCCAATACGTTTTCATTCTTATTCAGTGCGCTTATTATTTTCATGGTGGTTGGTTTATCCGTTTGGATCATCTACGAATCAAACGCCATGATGATGTATTAGCAAATCTCTGTATATGCGTGGTCTAGCCTGACGATCATGTCAGGCTTTTCAATGTGATTACTTCATCGCGGTCAGTACGATAAGCCCTTCTATTGGTGCAACCTATTGTTGGGGCAACATTGGGGCTTCTCAGTACACCTTGATACGTGTCTAAATGGGCGCGTTCTAAATTTGGATTTTACCCATGACCTCTACTTATAAACGTTACCTGTCAGTCACCAAGCCCGGCATTATTATGGGCAATGCTATTTCGGTAACGGGCGGTTTCTTGCTCGCGTCCCGTGGCGATATAGATTACTGGCTGCTGCTCGCTGCGCTCATCGGTTTATCGCTGGTGGTGGCTTCAGGTTGTGTCATTAATAACTGCATTGACCGAGATATCGACGGCAAAATGCAGCGCACGGCCAACCGGGTTACGGTAACAGGCGAGTTGCCATTACTTACTGCGATGTTGCACGGTGCTGTGCTAGGCATTTCGGGGTTCGGCTTGTTAGCAGCTTACACCAACCTTACCGCGGTATTTTTTGCCGCTTTTGGCTACGTCATTTATGTGGGTGTTTACAGCTTGTATATGAAGCGAAATTCGGTGTATGGCACCTTCGTTGGCAGTTTGTCGGGGGCCGTTCCGCCCGTAGTCGGTTATTGCGCGGCGAGCGGTCAGTTTGATATGGCTGCGGCTATTTTGCTAAGTATGTTCAGCATTTGGCAAATGCCCCATTCCTATGCCATCGCTATCTTTAGATATAACGACTATAAGGCGGCTGGCATTCCCGTATTACCTGTATCGCAAGGTATTGCGAAAGCAAAACGCCATATCGTCCTTCATATTGCGTTATTTGCTTTAGTGGTAATGCTGCTTCCACTTAGCGGTTATACGGGTATTGGCTTTTTGACAGTCGCTTTTGCAACAAGCCTTTGGTGGCTGTTGATGGCGCTGCGCGGATACAGACCCGATATCAACGTAGAAGGCTGGGCAAAACGTGTTTTTGGTTTCTCCATTGTGAATATAACGCTGTTATCCGTCGCTATGTCACTGGACTATCATACGTCAGTAACGAGTCTGTTTGCGATTACACTGTAAAATTGCGAATAGCCTTTAGTGCTGAGGTATAATTGGCACTAATTATTTCGTAAGGCAGAGAATTTTCATGGCAACGGCATCCGCACTTCACATTTTGGTTAAAACAGAGAAAGAAGCGCTTTCTATTTTAGAGCAGCTTAAAAAGGGTAAGGATTTTGCGACGTTAGCAAAGCGTCATTCTAAATGTCCGTCGGGCAAGCGTGGCGGCGATCTTGGTGAATTCCGTAGAGGCCAAATGGTAAAAGCCTTCGACGATGTGGTATTTAAAAAAGACGTGCTAAAAGTACACGGGCCGGTGAAGTCCCGTTTCGGCTACCACCTTATTAAAACGCTTTATCGTAGTAATTAAAACCAGAGCCTTTTAAAACCAAAGCCGCTAAAGCCGAAGTAAGCCCGATCCATTCAACAAGCGTTTAAAGTATGTCCTAGCAAATTACCTTGTTAATTGCCCGGCTCCCACTTTTCACCGCATACTGAATTTTTGGTAAATATGGCGTACGGGCTGTTGGTGTCGTGCAGTGAATTGCGTAGCGCTGCGCCGTGATCTACCGTAATAAAAGCTGTGTCAGAGGCCTTACCTTGTTCATCCAGCATAAAGTAGTCGCTGGAGTAGCTTGTTAGCATCATGCGATTGTCGTAACCCATATCGCTTAAGCGAACCCGGGTAATGGCTTTAAATTTAGCGTCGGGGTTAGAAAGGCCTACGATTTTCTTAAAAAAGTAGCCTTTATCAGACTGCAGCTGGGAAAAACCATTTAACGTGTTTATCAGGGTTTTTAAATCTATTGCTTCGCGCTGCAGCATGAAGTCGTGCTGGATGGCATTGCCATCTTTTCTAAGGCTGTCTTTCGACGGTGCTTTGCCAGCAGTATAGGCCTGCTCTGTTTCCAATGAAGAAAGATGCGCTTGCCCTTCCTCTGCATAGTGAACCAGTGCGCTTGTATTCATGTTTATGTAGTAGTCGCTGATCCCCGCAGGTACCACTTCAAATAGCATAACATCTGGGGTTACGGCGCCTCGCTCTTCGGGCGTTTGAGGGCCTTTAGCCACGCACTTGTCAGAAATGAAATAATAATATTGGCCAGCTTCAATGGCGAAAGCTGTATTAGATAGCACCGCGCAGGTTACCAGAAATAGTAGCCTGGACGTGAGCTGCTTAATTGCCGTTAAAGTACTGCCTAGTTGCATATCAAAGACGCCTTATTGTTTGATGCATTTATATATAATACCAATGCTTGCCGACTGGTATAAGGCGTCATTGTAAGGGGGAGTGGGTAAAAGCGCGAGTTAAGCTTTAGAACGCGCTTTACGCTTAGTTTGTAGCTCAATAAAGCTAAGTAAGAACTTATGAGCAAACCCACCATTAACGGGGGCGAAGGACAATAGTGTCGCTAGAGTAGTCTGTAGATATCTGTAAATTGTCGGCAAGGGCGGCAATAAGCGCGTCTACATCATTGGTGTTGAATAGCCCTGCTACTTGCATGTTGGCAAGCGCAGCATCACCTAAAACAACCGTTTTATCCGTATATCGGCTTACTTCTTCAATCACGTCAATTAATGGCTCGCCGCGAAATACAATCTTGCCTTCACGCCAGCTTAAATCATTCGCGATATCTTCATCTGACACGGTCTCAACGGTGCTGTTAGGCAAAGATAAAAGCGATTTTTCACCTTGAACTAACGTCAGTGGCTGAGCCTGCGGTTTAATAATTGGATCAATAATGCTTTCGCTATTCGCTTTATTAAGCGTATAGCTGGCGACTTCTACTACGCCTTCGGTAACTACCAGTTCAAGGTCGCCGCGGTGATATTGCACATTAAAAGCAGTACCAACCGCCTGTATGGCTTTACCGGCTGCAAGTACATTGAGCGGGCGGGATTTGTCTTTCGCCACTTCGATATGAAGCTCACCTTTGACAAGCTGAATAATCCGTGAGGTTTCAGTAAAAGCGATGTTCACTTGAGAGTTGGTATTAAGCCATAGTGTACTGCCGTCCTCTAAGCTAATACTCTTGTGCTCGCCCGGTTTGGTCGAGGCTTGTAACGAGTAGCTTGCCATTTGAGCAACAGGTTCGGTTTGATTAGACGGCGAGAATAAATTTAGCCCCTGATAACTTAACAGCCCAATCATTAAAAACGAGGCAGCAATGGCCAGCGGGCGCTTCCAAGTGACGGTGTTGTTTGCTTTGTGTTTGACGCTAGGCTCAGGTGTATGAGGTACGATCTCAGCCAGTTCGCTAAGCACCGACATCTTGTCCCATAACGCTACCATCTCTAGGAAAGTGTCTCGATGCAAAGGCGTTGCAAGCCATGTTTTTAACGCTTGCATTTCTTCGGCATCAAGCCCCTCGTCGAGTTTCACAAGCCATTCGCTGGCGGCATCAAGCACACGCTCATCTCTATTAAACTGTACAACGTTGCTATTGGTGCCTGACTTAGCGTTTTTTGTTTCGTTTGTTGAACTATTCATGGGCGTCTCTCTTTACATCCGCCGTACTGTGTTGCCCACCACTTTGATAAGCATTCGGCCGTGTATGCGACGTCGTTTGTCGTCGCATAAACAAAGTGCATCTTTTTATTCCTTCAGCAATATGCTTTTCCACGGTTTTTTCGCTTATCTCTAATTCTTGGGCAATCTCTTTAAGAGAGTATCCATACACTTTCTTCAATACAAATGCGCGCCTGCATTGCTTGGGAAGGGCGCGCACTGCGTCACAAAATAACTTAAACTCTTGCTGGGTGGCGTTGTTGTGAAATGTTTCATCTTCAACACCGCTAATTGCGCTTTCCAGTGCTGCCGCAACCTCTATGCTGTCGTCTACCATGCGTGTTTCTGCACGCTTCAAGTGATCGTAGGCCAAGTTTTTTGCGGTTTTAAACAAAAACGACTTGGGCTCTTTAATATGCTCGGTAGATTTCGCCTGACACAAGCGAACATACGTATCCTGCAGTATGTCATCCACTTCTTTAGGCGGCACAAGGCGCGATAGCATTTTGGCCATCGAGCCGCGCGCCGACATATAGGCATTATGTATGGCTGTTTCTATGGGCATATTGTTATTTTTTATCGTTATTACTTACTAAGACGACAGCCACGCTATTTTCCCCCAGTATTTTCAACATTATCGCTCAAAAATTAAATTTGTTAATGGGTTGTATATAATGCGACGCTAGTTTAAAACAACACCAATAATAACGTGTAGGGTGACGCATACGCATCACACACTCTAATAATCAATAATAACAATAGCGTAAAACCGAATATGCCTGTGGCAAATGAACCATTCGACACAATAATCATGCTGCCTTTTAAGCCTAAAGCTTTAACGGTTGCACTGTGCATGATGTCGTTCGGCGCAAGTCACACTGTTATTGCACAGTCAGTGCTGCCCCACCAACAAGCAGAAGTGATTACACAGAATACATCGCCGCTCTCCGCAATAAATTTCGCTATTCCTGCACAAAGTGCAGACGAGGCAATCATCGCGTTTGCCAATCAAGCCGAGCTGACTGTGGTCTTCCCCTTCAACAAAGTCAGGCATATTTTTGCAAATGAAGTAAGTGGTAACTATACGCCACAAGTAGCAATAGAAAAGCTTTTGGCTGGTACAGGCCTGAGTGCTGATATTGTCGACAACAACCGAATAAAAATAGTGCCTGCTAGCGATAGTGATGAAAACAATCACTTGCTTGGTCGTCTTTTTAACGCCATTACCGCACAAGACGATAGCTTGGTAACCGTACCTGACGAGCAAGGCAGTTACGATATTGAATACATTGAAGTAAGGGGATTACGAGCGCGTGTTGCTCAATCGGTGGGGATCAAACGCAACGCGAACGTCATCATTGATACTATTCAGTCGGTGGATATGGGCAAGTTTCCCGATCAAAACCTCGCAGAAGCGCTGCAGCGTGTCTCTGGCGTATCTATCGACCGCGCAGAAGGTGAAGGTCAACTTGTTACAGTGAGGGGGTTTGGGCCGGAATTTAATCGGGTGTTATTAAACGGCAGGCCTATGGCAACCGATAAGCTCGGGCGCGAATTCAGCTTTGATACACTGGCCTCTGAGATTGTCAGCAGTGTTACCGTGCACAAACAAAGCCAGGCGACTATGCAGTCAGGTGGCATCGGCGCTACGATCGATGTTCACACCGCTAAACCTCTTTCTTTCAAGGGAATGCGGGCGGCTGGCAGCATCAAAATGCAGTACGATACTAACTCGCAACAATATGCGCCTTCTACCTCTGCTATGTTCAGCAACACTTATTTGAACAACTCGTTTGGCATTCTAGCCTCTTTTACTCAACACAAGCGTCAAGCGCGACTAGAAGAAGCGCAAATTGATGGTTGGTTGGTAAATACTAACGTACCTGAAAGTGAGCTTTCTGATGACGTTTCTACGCTATATGTGCCCAGGAATTACGATCAAAGAGTGCGCTTTGACGATAGAACACGTACGGGGTCTGCGCTCGTTTTACAATATCGACCTAATAACAAGCTCGAGCTTACGGCTGATTATCTGGGGTCAACATTTGATGTTGAAACCTCGGCAACCTCAATGGGACATTGGTTTACATCGAGTAACCTTGAAGATGTTACGGTGGATGAAAACGGCACGGCGGTGGCTTTTTCACAAAATAGCGGGCATGCCACCGACTTTCACGCGCGCACATTTAACCGTTCATCGACCTTGAGAAGCTTCGGTTTTGCAGCGAACTACATCGCAAGCGATAGCGTAATTGTTGATGCTGATCTGTCTTACTCAATGGCCAATGTCGATGACAACAATGGAGAGGGGAATTCTCTCTCGCTTATCGGTTATCTAAATCGCTCTTCATTCGATCATCGTCAGTCGAATATATTGCCCGCAATATCGGGCTTTGAACAAGCCAACCCCCGTCAGGTAAATGCCTTGGGGGAGCCGGTTGGCGTGTCCCATTACTTAGATCCAGCCAACGGCCGTTCCCACGTGATGTTGCGCAGAGGGTGGAGTATTGATGACGATATAGGGCAAGCAAAAATCAATGTAAGCGTGCTTGGCGACGATAACTGGTTTAGCAAAATTGACGTTGGCGGAGCATTAACTCAGCGAGAAAAAGCCAACGAAAGAAGAGACAACGAAGCCGACGCAAGACACTGCAGTTTTTGTGGCTATTTTGATGCACCTGATATTCCCGATAGCTTCCAAACCATATTTGACGCTGGCGACGATTTTCTTGGGTCAATTAGTGGGCATGAGAACATACCTCATCAGTGGCTGCGTCACGACGGCGATACATTATTTCGTTACTTGGAGAACGCCGGTGATGTCAGTTTAGCCGCTGAAACTCGGGGGAGTTCTTTCGCGGTTAAGGAAACCGTGTATGCGGGGTATGTTCAAGCCGCTATTGAAAAGGATTTTGCGCCTTGGTTTATTGATGTGCATGCAGGGCTACGGGCTGAGTATACTGACGTAAAAGTAAGTGGTGTCGACGAACAGTTGTCGGCGTTAGTTATTTTAGACCAAACCGAACTGGGGCAAGAATTTGGCGCCTCGGTAAGCATTGATGAATCGTCAAACTACACCAATGTTTTACCTAGCGTAAGTTTTAAAGCCAGCTGGTTAGATAGCTGGGTATTTCGCGCGGCTTATAATCACAGTATCACCCGCCCAACCTTAGAACAGATGGCGCCGGGCGTAACTTACACCACCACGCGACAAGGTGGTGATCTGCGGGCGCGTATCGGAAACGCACAGCTATTGCCCTTTGAGGCAAAAAACATTGATTTGGCCATTGAGCATTACTACCAGGAAAATAGCTATATATCGGCAGGTTACTTTAGAAAAACGGTAGATAATTTCATTGTTAATGAAAGCAGTACACAAACCTTTAATAACGTGACTGACCCTAGCACCGGCACAGATCCAAACGCGGTTGATGATGCTGATGCATTAGCGCAGTTTTCCGTAATATCTCCTAGCAACGGTGAGTCTGCAACGGTTGAAGGGGTAGAGGTAGCAGTACAGCATTTGTTTGGCGAGTCAGGGTGGGGAATTCAGGCCAATGCGAGCTTTGTAGACAGCAACGCTGAATTAGACACCGCCAATATCCGTTCAACCTTCGCACTTACAGGGTTGTCGGGTGCCAAAAACATGGTGCTGTTTTATGAAAAAAACGCGCTGCAATGGCGGGTGGCCTGGAACCAGCGAGAAGGGTTCTTGCAATCGCTGAACCAAACCCAAAGCACCGAGCCTACCTTTGTTAGCCCCTACAAGCAGTGGGATATGAGCCTTTCATACCAATTTAGCCCGAGGGTTTCTGTATTTTTTGAAGGTATCAATATTACTAACGAAACCGTGCATAAGCGCGGCCGATTCAGCAATCATCTCTTGCTTGTGCAAGACGCGGGGGCGCGCTACGCCTTAGGTGTAAACATCACGTATTAGTATTCGGTCACACGCAATGTGCAAGCGCCTAGCATTTATGTTCCTTGTGTATTCTTCTCCAGTGTTTCTATTTCTTTCCACAGTTTTTCTGATTGGGCGGTAAGCAATGAATAAGTCTTTATGTCACCGTTTCTTTGCGCGTGCATGGCTTTTTCAAGAAGGGCGTCATACTGCTTCCGCATCTTTTTGGTTGGATTGCTTTTAAAAAGTCCAAACATAGTGAAAGTCCTAAAAAGAGAGATAGCGAGAAAACGTTTGAACAGGAACTTTCGATCACCCATTTTCGTGAACAAACTTTCATAAACATTCATGGGAGAATACTTGAGTGAATAGCAGGCCACTTGGCTAAGTTGAGCTAAGTATGGCCTGCACTTTGGTTACATTAGAACTGGTAAGTGACGTAGGCACTAATACTTCTGCCTGGCTCTGAGTAGCGCTGGTATCCATTACCGCTCACACCGCCAAAGAAACCACCAGTACCGTCTCTTACGCTATTAAGTACTTCCCAGCGGTAATACTCTTTGTCTGTAAGGTTGTAGATCGCCGTGGTAAAGCGCAGGTTTTCAGTAATGTCGTAGTAGGCGAGCAGGTCGAAAACAGCATAGCCTGCAGGCGTATGCGATGGACCTGCACCGTTGTTCAACGAGGTGTAGCTAAGTTGAGTACTTTCTTCTACCCCTTTACTCAAAATTGCGACAAGTTCTGCGCCCCAATCACCTTCATCAGATACGTAGCCTAGTCCAACTGTTGCGGTATCTGGCGATACGGTTTCTAAGTCGTCCCCCGCATTGTTAAAAGCAGACGCGGTGTCGTAGGTACCCTCCAATGCCGTATAAGCAAAACGACCCGCAATGTTATCTGTAAAATTGTAATTAGCAGTAACTTCAAAACCGTCAACAGTCAGTTCGCCCGTATTTTGTGGCTGCGTGAATACATCATCAGTATTGACTACGGTTTCACAACCGAAGCGACCGCACTGCACGGTAGTTACTTCAGTGCCATAAGGCGTTGAATAAGTCTCGTCTTGAATCATGTTAGTGTATTCAGTTCTAAACACCGACACGCTGACATTTCCGTTCTCGAAATCACCAATATAGGTGAGTTCAAAGTTAGTCGATTCCTGAGCATCGAGTTCACTGTTGGCAATACGATCAAGGTCAATAAACGTGTTACCAGTTATGATATCGCTGACTTCATCGCCTGAGTTTGTACCAAAATACAAGCTTTGGAGCGTAGGCGCTTGGTAGCCCTGAGCAATTCGGGCATTTATAGAGTGGCCTTTTACGAATTCGTAGGTAGCACCAATCTCTCCTACCACCGCACTAAACTCGCTGTCTGTGATACTTAACCCTGTGGGGTCTGAAAATGTGCTGTCTACAGTAGGCGTATATTCCGTAGAATCGTAGCGAAGTCCAAGGTTTACGCTTAATTGCTCGCTAAGTTCAACCGTGTCAGCTAGGTAGGCTGTAATTAACGTTTTTTCGGTTTCTGGAACGAAGCTTTGGTCGCGAATAGGGTAGCCGTCTAATATAGGCGAGTCCGCGGTTTGTCCAGCGAACCTGCGGTCAAACATCACCGCTTCAGCGTCCACCTGTTGAAAACTAAAACCATAAATAATCTCATGGTTAAATTCTCCGGTGATTGATTTGGCCAAATCAACATTGAAACTCAATGAGTCCTGGCTGAAATTGCGGTCTTCGGTACGCAATATAGCGTCGCCGTCTGCACTGCCGTAAAGAAAGCTGGTTACACCCGATGAAAACAGCTCTTGATAGTTCAATGTCACATCTATGCTGTCAGCAAACGCTAGGCCCAGGTTTTCGTTGTTAAAGAAAAGCCCAATTCGCTCGCGGTTATTTTCATCCGCTGAGGTGAAGTCGAAATAAGAGTCACTTTGGCGAGAAAGAGGTACGCCGTTCGTTTCTCTGTCCGTTTTTTCGTAAACAAAGCCTAGTTGCTGGTGCTCGGAAAAGTTATAAGCAAGTTTAAGTAAAACTGCATCGACTTGATTATCCATCGGGTCAGCCTGACCACGTGCTGAGCCAGAGATATTCTCACCATGGCTGTGGGCTTCTGTTTCACTACTGTCGCGCATTGTGTATTGTAATAGCGAGTCGAAGTTACCCGTTCTGTTAGCGACGGTGCCGTGTACTAGCCATTCGTCAGAGCGTGCATCAAAACCGGTTTTCAATCTAACGCCTGTGGCATCACCTGTGGCAGGTAAAAAGTCGCTCGCTTCATTGGTCACGTAGGTAACTGAGCCAGCAAGGGAGCCTGGTCCTTGCGCGACAGCGCTTGGGCCTTTAGTGATGTTGACGGCTTTTACGTGTTCCAATTCAATTTCTCCGCGGCTCGATCCATACATTCCATAAGCGGCAAATGAGCTTGGGTTTAGCGTTTCGCCTTGACCGACGCCATCTACAGTTACTGCTACAGCGTCTCCTTCCAAGCCGCGAATGTTGAAGCCATCGTTACCGAAACGGTTACCCGTATCATTAGTTTGTACCCCTGGGATATAGCGAGCGGTATCTTCAATATTTGTAATTGAGCGCTTTGACAGAGTTTGTGCATCCAGCACGCTTTCGACAGTCGTTGTCAGGGTTTCTTCACTTTTGGCCTTTGTAACTGCCAATTCTGATTGTTGAGCTAGGGCAGGAAGTGTTAGCGCACAGCCAAGCGAAATAGCTACCGTTGAGCGTTTAAATTTCATTGTTCTTTTCCAATTTTTAATAAAAGTGCAAATAATTAGTATTTCGTATCAACGCTAAGCCTCCTGTTTGCGTCGGTTGATATCATTTTTATTTTTCTTAAATCGCGCCTGTCAAAGCGATTTCTTGACACTTCGTGCGTCAAAAATCGATCGTAATACTATTGATAACAATTATCATTTGCAATAGTATGATTTCACTTTTACACAACTAGAAAATAAAAAACCATGAAAAAACACACGCTCATCAGTTTACCCTTGCTTATTGCAAGCTGCTTCAGTAGCGCTGCTCTAGCCCACGTGGCTTACCTAAAACCGCTTCAGTTTGAACCGGTTAGAGGCGGTAAAGTCACGCTGGATGCATCTTTTGCAGAACAATTTTTTGTACCAGAAGCGGCAATTACGAATGCATCGTTTGAAGTGGTAACCCCTAGCGGCAAGCTAGTGAGTGTGGAGAAGGTTGTCGATCTTTCTACCCGTAATGTTCTTGAGCACACTTTAGAGGAAGAAGGGACTTACCAGTTTTCAACCGGAAAACGCATGGGGGCAATTTTTCGCGTGTATGAAAAGGACGGTGAGCGTGGCTCTATGCGAGGTAATGAAAAGCCTCTACCTGAAGGTGCGATACTAAAAGAGCACTTTCAATCAGTTACGTCTGCAACGACGTACGTAACGAAGAAAGGGCCAAGTGAACAGGCGTTAGCGCCAAGAAATGACGGCTTAGAGATCGTGGCAGTTAATCACCCTAACAGTTTGTTTGCCAACGAGAGTTTTAATTTCAAAGTTCTGTTTAACGGTAAGCCTGTTACCGATCATGAAGTCTCGGTGTACCAAGGAAAAGATCAGTTCGCCGAAGAATCTGATGTAGAAAAAATAACGACAAATGCTAAAGGGCAAGCATCATTCACTCCTTCAGCACAAGATGTCTATTTGATGCAAGTAAGACTGCGTACCGATGCGCCTGAGGGTGTAGACGTGCCTACCTATAGTTACACCACCACACTTTCGTTCGAAGCCTACTAATTAACAAGGGTACAAGGAGATAATTATGTTTAAAACAGTAAGTTTAGCCGTTGTATCTGCGCTTTGTATTAGCGCTTCGGCAGTAGCTGCACCACATAGCGCCAGCGGCATTATATTGACCTATGACTTAAACAAAGACGAGTCACTTCCATTAGAAGAGTTCGTTGATGCCAGACGTGCTCGCTTCAATGCGTCTGATACCAACAAAGACGGTGTACTTGATGAAAGTGAATATGTTTATGAGTGGGAAGGCAAAGTAGAAAAACGGTTAGCTGAAGACAGAAAAGCATCGGTAAAACAAACTCACATACGTTTCCATGCTGTTGACAGCAACGATGACGAGTTCATTACTATTGATGAAGTCAATGCGGTGGGTGAGCGAAGTTTCTCGCGTATGGACAGTGATAATGATGGTGTAGTTGCACTGGGCGACCCTGAACCAGCGCCCCGTCGCTCGGCGTCACAGGAAAAAGATGACAAACCTGAGCTAGTACAGCGCCCTATGTTGCGCATGCCGACCACTCACAATATTGAAGGCTTTGTCACCTTGTACGACCAGAACGGTGACGAAAAGGTAACAAAGGAGGAGTTTCACGCCGTTCGCAAAGCGCAGTTCCAGCGCACAGACGAAAACAGTGACGACAAACTCACAGAGCAAGAATATGTACTTGAGTTTGAAGACAGACTGGATGCACAGATTGAGAAAACTCATGAAGGACAAATTAAGCAAACTTACGTTCGCTTTGAAGTTCTAGATACAGACGAGAACGGCAAAATGACATTTTCAGAGTACATGGTGTCTGGGTTTAATGCTTTTCATCGCTACGACACTAATGGTGATGGCTACTTAACGTTAGCTGATCCAGCGCCTGCGCCACGTCAGCAGGAGCAAAGTGACACCACCACTGCACAAGTCAGCGAATAATGGTTGGGCGTTTCCTCTTATATCTGGCGGTGTTCACCGCCAGCTATGCCGTTAAGGCCGAGTTGTATGTGTTTCCCGCACCATCACCAGAAGCAACCACCCACACGCTTAACACAGAAATAACACTGTACGAAGAGCAGACTCTTAGCGCCATTGAGCAAAAGAATATTGATCTACTGATTAAAGACACCTATCAAACGTTAGACAAATCAAACACAACGAGTGCGCTTAGCGAAATTAATCGACGTTTCGAAGGTACACTTCCGGCATGGCTGTACAGTGCCATTAAGCGGTGTGAAGCTTGGTTTAACCGAACTGAAGGAAACATAAGCTGCCGTAACGGTGAGCTGTACGACTATTGGGAAGAATATATTCAGAGTAAGCATGACCTTTCACGTAGCGAAGTGAGACGTCTTGCTCGTGTGGCGCGCATTGCTGAGGTCAATTTTAATGACGATAACAGCGTGGCGTTTGCGTCACCTATCCAGTGGGATTTGTCTGAGTTCGCAGCTTCTCTTGCCGTAGAACGTATTGCTAACTACCTGATATCACTTAATATTCGCTCTTACCACATTAGTGCGCAAGAGCTAGAAACCCACGCGTCGAACCAAGGTTTTAGTTGGCAGGGGACCGTGGCGCAAGAGGCGGTAACCCAAACTAGCCGCACAACGGACGCTGTTAGTAATCCAAGTACCATTGCATACATCAGGCCGTGGCAACGCCCAGTACTTTCTACTTCAAAGCTGGCGTCTTTAGAAAAAGGCGTGTTAAGCCACAGTGATGGTTGGCCTAGCGCCAAGTTTCAAGCCATATCAGTGGCGGACAACGCATTTGAAGCAATGTTGTTAGCACACTTTTCGGCAACCAAAACTGCGCAGCAAGCCATGGAGTTAGTTAATGCCAACCCATCACTAGCGCTGAAGTTAATTGATGAAAATGGCAGGGTGTTTACCAGCAACACCTATACGGCTCGCACGTCGGGTGACAGCTCGGGTAAAAACAAGGCTGAAAAAAATGGCCACGCCATCTCAATTGATATCACCTTACCGCTATTTGACATTGCAGATTATCGCGGTCCTTACGTAAGCGTGTGGATAAGCGACGAAAAGAACCGGCTAGTAAAAAGCTTGGCGCTTCGCGGCACCAGCGAAAGATGGCTAGGCGAGCTGCGCACATGGTGGCGAAGAGTGGGTCGGAAAAATGAAGGTTTAGTCGATGGGTTTGCCGGGGCTACAAAGAAAAACGCGCCCTTGCACATAGAGTGGGATGGATTGGATGATTTTGGACAAAGCGCAAACTCTTCGTCGTTAATACTTCACGTTGAAGTGGCTAGAGAGCACGGCGGTCGAAGCTATGAGAAAATTCCATTTACCTTTGATAGCCTGACTTCACCAATAACCGTAACGGGCACGGATGAAATCGCGTCTATTACACTTTCACTAATGAATTAGTCGTCAATCTTAAAATTGCAGTAACGTAACGAGCACTACCAAAGGCAGCTATCGCAAATCGCTATCTGAAGTTTTCATAGTCCTCATTATTAGGGCTGAGCGTTTTACCCTTTAAACGTGATACTGGCGTTTGCGGTTAGCCTGCCTTCTTTCACATCAACAGAATCCGAAATATCGTTAGGTAAACAGCCGCTGTGCAGCAAGTTGGCTGGATACAACACGGCGCGATTAAACATAGGCTCAATGCGGGCGATTTGGATGAACATGGCGGTATCACCGTTTATGTACGCTTTAGGTGGTAGCCCTACGCTGGTGGCTTGACGTTTTAAGGTTTTAAAATAGCCTTCGTATTGCGCTGCATTAACCCGCTCTAACCCCGTTTCAATATGTCGATAGAATGCAGTACCGCCCAAAGGTGCGCTAAACAGATAGTGTACCAATGCCCATTCATTATCCTTTTGCGTATCGATGTGTGGAATACATTGAATGGGCGACAAATTTTTCGGCTCTTGATTGGCTATGGAAAGTTGCACTAGGGGTATTTGAAGCGGCTTTTCCACGCCAAAATCTTGTAGCCCATTATGCGAAGCAAGTTGGCTAAACAGCAGTGGAAGCGAGGTATGTAGGTGTTCGACATACTCCTGGGGCGGGTGACTTCTCACCCCCGGATAAAAGTCGCCATCTTGTTTTGTAAATGGGTGGTGTTGAGCAATTGTTTCTACCAAACTCAGCGGGTCTGGTATGAAACCATCGATAACAACAATCGGTGTGGCTTGCTCACCAACCTTAATCAATTCGTAGTTTGAAACCATGCGTCTGCGTTTTTATTCGCCTTGTTCTTTTTGTCGATAAGGGCATAGATTTGTGCGTTTGACGCTATGAGCGTGTAAATGCTTTGCAGAATGTGTTGTGCATGCAAATCAGCAATCGCGTCAGCACTAAGCGCCGCAAGCTTATCTTCATCAATGGTATATAACCCTGTTATAGACGTTTTGCTTTCGTTTTCAAAGGTAATATCTAGGGTGAATGGTGTGATAAGGTTATGCTGTTGCAGCGCGGCAATAAAACGTTGATTTTGCGTTTCACCGTCAAGAAGCTGAGCAAGGATCTGCTTCTTTTCTAACAGGTAGTTACTGGGCTCTCCCGTGTTATCAAAAAGCGGTGTACCTTTTTCTTCGCTTACTGAAGCGTTATCCATATCAATGCACAGCACCCGGTTACTGCTGTCAGCGCTTTGCGCTTCCGTTCCTACATAAAAAGGCAGGCGTTCAAACTGTGCGGGAATATAAACCGCCTCCCATTCACCTTGTTGCCAAAATAGGTTTTCTTTTTCTTCAAAACCTAGCAAGGCAGATAAGCCAAATTGTCCAGAATCGTCAAACTTGGTGATCACCACGGGGTAATGTACCACAAGCTTGTTGAGTTCAGAGACCACCACAGGAACAAGGTGCTGATTGGCACTGAGTGACAATGCATCGTCGGTTACTTTCAAATCTGCATGTTGTTTATTATTAATGGCAACCATGTGAGTCATACGTAGGCCCTGCTTATTGATTTACGTTAAACGGCCTGCAGGCCGAATTGGTGAATTTTATTAATAAGTTCGCGATGTTTAGGCAGTTTCTCCACCGCCATGCCGCGAGCTTTTCTGTTCTGCATCAACTGTTGCTTAGCAAAGTCGGCGTTCACCCATTGCTGATGTGCGCCTAAATCTGAGGTAAACCCCATACCGTACAGGACATACTGATAGCTTGCCGCGGGGAATACCTCGTTGTTGCTGGTAAAGTCTTTGTCACTAGGTGGGTGGTATTGCCACAGTGCGAGTAATTCTTTTAATGAATCCGGAATAGTATGACTATCGCGATTGTCCCGCCAAAATGCGCTGTCTTCTCGCTTACTCAACATGTAATGCAGCTTTAGGAAGTCGATAATTCGCTGCCAACGGTAGGAAAAGGTGTCATTAAAGCGCTTCGCCACAATATCCATTACGGCTCGGTTTGCTGGCAACTGTTCGGCGATCATTGAGGCAGACAGCTCCACCAGTACAAGCGCTGAGGCTTCTAACGGCTCTAGAAAGCCCGCCGCTAGCCCAACAGCCACGCAGTTATTTTGCCAAAAGCGCTGCCTGTGTCCGCTTTGAATAGTAATGTCTTTTACGTTTATCCCATCTATGCCGTTTAACGTGCTGGTTTGGCGAACGTATGTGTCTAAGCGAGCATAGGCGTCATCTTTACTCTGATGCCTACTGGAATAGACGTGGCCTACACCTCGGCGTGACTGCAAACCGATATCCCAAGTCCAACCGGCGTCTTGTGCGGTGGAGATAGTGTGGGATGCAATAGGACTTTGCGGGGTGTCATAAGGCACGTGTACTGCTAATGCTCGGTCGATAAAAAGTACATCGTCACAGGGAACAAACGGCACCTTGTAGTGTTCGCCGAGCAGCATAGATTTGAAGCCGGTACAGTCAACAAAGAGGTCGCCTTCTACTGTTACCCCTTGCTCGGTATGAAGGGCTTTAATATCGCCGTTATTGCTGCTTTCGACGCGGTTAACGTCGGCTAACACATGGTTTACACCTAGTTTTTCAGTGCAGTGTTTGGTTAAAAAGGCGGTAAATTTTCCTGCATCAAGGTGATAAGCATAGTTTGCGGTGCCTGCAAACTCTGCGTGGCGTATGCTTTTAGGTGCACAACCTGCTTCGCATATAGCTTCCTGAACACATACTGCATGGGAAAAAGACTCGTTTAATTCTGGTGCTACAGTCTGCCAGTAAGGGCCTAAATTTGTTTGCGAAAACCCTTGGGGCAGCATGAGAGGGTGGTAGTAAAAATCGTGCTCTTCACCAGTGGTCCACTTAGCAAACTTTGCTCCTTGCTTGAATGTGGCGTCGCATTCTTTGATGAAAGTGGTTTCGCTAATACCCAATGCAATTAGTGTTGAGCGCATGGTTGGCCAGGTGCCTTCGCCCACGCCAATAATAGGCACATTGGGGCTTTCTATTAAGGTTACTTTAATGTCTTTGCGGGTAGCGCATTGATGTTGCGCTGCAATACGACCAGCCGTTAGCCACCCTGCGCTACCGCCACCAACTACTACAATGTGCGTTATGGGAGTTGCTGTTGTCATACTGATTTCCTGAATAAAAACTGTGGCTACCAAATGGTAGCCACGAATGTGGGACCAACAAACGCCGGCCCCAATTACGCGAAACTAAAAGTTTCCGCGCACACCGAAGGCCCAACGTCTGCCGCTGTCTTCAACCAACAGCAAGTGATTAGAGAAGCGACCGCGTTTATGTACAAACTCTTCTGTAAGGTTAATACCTTCAAAGAAGATTTCTACATTGTCTGTCACGCTGTAGCTACCGCTAATGTCAAGCTGTTGATAAGACTCAACAATGGTTGGGCCGTCACCCTGCCCTTGTGTTAACGACTGAACAAACTCATCACGCCAGTTATAGGCAAGACGAATTTGATAATCGTCAGTTTCATAAAATGCCACCAAGTTGTAAGAATCGCTTAACCCGGTTAGTGCAAATACCTGATTAATATCGAATGGATCGAGTTCGGCGTCGCTGTCAACGATAGTTCCGTTGGCAAGCACCCCAAAGCCATTATCGAAAGTGTGCTGAAGCGCAAGCTCGAAGCCGTCTACCGTCGCGTCTTCACCGTTATTGGGCAGAGTATTGGTAAACACGGCAACGCCGTCACTCGCATCTGGCGCGCTAGCGTTAGCGCCTGTAGAGGGGTCTGTTAGCAGGCTGCCGTCAGCAAGCTCGAAGGTTTTGTCTTCTTGGCTATTAACAATAAAGTTCGATACCAACTTTCTGAAGTAACCAATTGATGCATAACTTGCTTCGTCGTAGTAGTACTCAAGCGACAAGTCCAAGTTGTCCGATTTGAATGGCTCTAGTGCAGGGTTACCACTGGTAGACGTTAAATCACCACCTTGGCGGGTGGTTGTAATTACTGTCACCGGCGACATGCTGTTAAGCGTAGGGCGAGTAATGGTAGAGCTCGCCGCAAAGCGCGCAATTAAATCGTCGGTAATTTCTAAACGTACGCTGAAGTTTGGCAATAGCACGTCGTAATCAGACTCAGTGGCAATACTTTGCGCATCGCCAAAACCAGCCAGCATTTCGGTCTGATCCAGAATCGTTAAGCCTGTTATTGGCGCTTGCGTTCCGTTAACCGTCACATCCGTCATTTCATAACGCACACCTGCGGTTGCGCTTAAGAACATGTCTGCAACTTCGCCTTCAAAGTCGAATTCCATATAGGTAGAGATAATATCTTCTTCAACTTCAAAGCTGTTATTACGACGCACCGCATCAAAACTAATCGAATCACCGTTGACGCTTTGATAGTAAGACTCTAAAAACGCAAAGTTGGCTTCGCCATCGTGGGCAAGCCAAGAGGTGGGCATGCGACCGCTACCACTTACGTCAGAAAGAAAATCGCTACCTGC
Organism: Alteromonas sp. DY56-G5; assembly: GCF_041414725.1. Taxonomy (NCBI): domain Bacteria; kingdom Pseudomonadati; phylum Pseudomonadota; class Gammaproteobacteria; order Alteromonadales; family Alteromonadaceae; genus Alteromonas; species Alteromonas sp. DY56-G5. The sequence goes on from NZ_JANHZQ010000001.1 coordinate 34,559, forward strand.
GTCAAAAACGTATTGGCTGCCTGCAGGGATCTCAGGTAAGTCGGGGTAACCACAGTAGGTACAGTGAATCCCTACACCTTCATTGTCCCAACGGGTAAGTGATTTGGTTTCGCTGCTGTACTGTGCGCCAAAGCGAATTTCAGTTAGGCCGCTGCCATCTGTTACGTATTCGCCGTCAAAGCGCAGCTGGCTCACTTCATCTTCTACCGCCCAGCCTCGACGCAGCATTACGTGAGCTCGGCTGTTAGCTTCATCTAAGTGATTGCTTACTCCATCAGGTGTAAGTGCCGGGTTGTATATAGGGAAACCGTCAGGACCTGTAACAATCGCGCCATCTAATTCTTGTTGTCCGCTATAAATATTGTCATTAGGCGAAGCAAACATGCTGGCAACAGGTAAAATATTGTCATCTACCTGGAATCGTACACGGTTGGCATAACCGATAAGTGAAAGCTGATCGCCGCCACCGTTATTGGCTTCGCGTTCGGCTTCTGAATGACTTAAGTCAAACGATAAATTCAGATTATCAGAGTATTGGTAATCAAAGTTAAGGCCTATGGCATAGGTATCAGTTAAACGGTCGAAAGTTTTGGCGTGCATATCTGTCGCCAAACCTACCTCTTGGTATAAATCGACAATAGTACCGTTTGCATCAACCGTTGGGCTACGGCGATTGCCGTTTTCATCAAACAGGCTGCCGTCATCACCTACACCCTGAATGTTAGGCGCGGTAAACCAGTGGCCGTACGACGTTGCTTCAGACTCTACGTCAAAATCTGAATACAGTGCGTCAGCAGTTACAACCAGCTTGTCGTTAGGTGCATATTGGAATACAAGATTAGCGTTAGTACGGGTACGCTCTTCAAAGGTCACTTTGTGATCGTAGTTTCGCGGTGAAAATACATTGCCTGTCCAAGCGTCGCCTGATTGGGTAACAGGGTTTGGCACGCCAACGTTTTCTAGCCAACCGTCCATCTGAGCCTGGTTAAGGCGAGTCTCACGCTCTTGGTGTGAAACGGCAAGTAATACACCGAACGTGTCGTCATTGAACGTGTTGCTAATAAGGCCAGAAAATTGCGGCGTAGCTTCTTCGCTATTTTCGTCGTACACACCTTTTACCGAGCCCGCCATTTTAAAACCGTTTAATGCGAACGGGCGCGCGGTATTAATATTAATGGTAGAGCCTACACCACCAGACTGCATTGTGGCCGTTGACGTTTTATGCACATCAAGGCTGCTTACTAACTCAGAAGCAATCGTGTCGAAACTGAACGCACGCGAATCGTTTTCAGACGCCATTTGACGACCGTTCACCAACACGGTGTTAAACTGTGGTCCAAAACCACGTACGGTAATTAGCTGGCCTTCACCGCCTGAACGGTCGATAGATACGCCGGTAATACGCTGTAGTGATTCAGCTAAGTTGGTATCGGGAAAATCACCGATGTCTTCTGCGCTAATGGCGTCGACTACGCCAGCAGAGCTACGTTTAACATCCATCGATTTTGCAACCGATGAGCGGATACCACTTACCTCAATCACTTCTACGTCATTATTGGGTTGCGCCTCTTGGGCAAATGCACTATTCGCAGAAATAGCCGACGCTAAAACTGCTGCCACTGAGCATGCAAGCTTAGTTTTCCTATACATGATGGTGTGTGTCCTAATCGTTAATTTTAATGCGCCTTATGGTGTGCACCCCACTTGGCTTTTTCTCACAGCATTTCGCTGTTAATTCATCAAGACGACACGGTTTGTAAAATCCCCCAAATTTATTTAACAATTTTTTAAATTAATTGAATCACTTTATTTAAAAGGCGTGATTTCTTCGACATCGATTAGCGTAATCCACCTTTACGTATGTTTAAAAAATGCACAATTATTAATGTATTCACAGAATAAATGCTTATTCATCTACTTCATTTATCGCCTGTATGCCATTCCTATATAAATATTAGTTATGACTCGTAAGTAAATGATACTAGTGATGTATGCCCATATAGCGTAGCTTTGCCGCAGTTTCGCTTGAAAAATAAGCGGAATAAGAGGTGCTATTCGAAGCAAAATAAATACAGAAATTGCCTGTTCTGTTTTTGATTTCGCTAGAGAATGCTAGGCATAAGTGAATAAAATGGCTTAGTACTGTTTAAAGGGTGTCATTCTCGGATAGCCGGAATGTGAGGAGAAGCGTGTGAAAATCATAATATTAAATGAGTCAAAAGCGCCAGATCCGCTAAATAATGTGGAGAAGCGATGTGCGGCTACACCTAGTAGTGCACAGCGTCTGGTGAAAAAAGGGGCGACCTTGCTGCTAGAAGCGGGGGCGGGCGTACACTCAGGGTATTCAGATAAAGAATACGAAGATGTAGGCGTAACTGTCATCGATGATGTGAATGATGCATTATCAACAGCAGATATGCTGGTGGCGGTGAACAAACCCACCGATGCACAGCTAGCGTTGATGAAAAAAGGGGCCATTGTGGTAGGCCATCTCGACCCTTTCTTTCAGCAATCGCTTGTTGAGTCTATTGCAGAAAAGGGGCTAACCGCTATTTCTGTAGAGATGATCCCTCGTTCTTCTCGTGCACAAAAAATGGACGCATTGAGCTCGCAAGCGAGTCTTGCGGGTTACGTAATGGTGATGCAGGCGGCGAATCAGTTGCCATCAATATTACCTATGATGATGACACCGTCAGGAACAATAAAACCAGCAAAGGTATTTATTATTGGAGCTGGCGTAGCGGGTCTTCAAGCTATAGCAACCGCGAAACGCTTAGGCGCAAACGTACTTGCTTATGACACCCGCCCTGTGGTGGCTGAGCAAGTAGAATCGCTAGGTGGCAAATTCCTTAAGATCGACATTGGGGAAACAGGCCAAACGAAGGACGGTTATGCAAAAGAACTGACCGATGAACAAAAAGCGAAGCAGCAAGAAGCGCAACGCGACGCGATTGCCGACTCTGACATTGTTATTACGACAGCGCAGTTATTTGGTCGCAAACCACCGGTGCTTATCTCAAAAGATACATTAGCACTCATGAAGCCGGGTAGTGTGGTTGTAGATATGGCCGCAACATCAGGTGGTAATGTTGAAGGTTCGGTTGCTGGCGAAACCGTTGAAGTTAACGGTGTAAAGGTAATTGGTAATGGTAACTGGAGCCAGTATGTGGCTAAAGCCGCCACCGACATGTACGCCAATAACATCTACAACCTTGTGGATGAGTTCTTTGACGATGAAACCAAAACCTTTGGGCTTAATTTAGAAGACGACATTCTGGCCGGCTGTGTTATTACCCACGACGGTAGCATCACCAACGACATGCTTAACAACGCATACAAAGGAGCCTAATCATGGAAATCATTTACCTACTTTTCATCGTGCTACTGGCTGCTTTTTTGGGTTTTGAGTTAATTCGAAAAGTCCCAGCAACCTTACATACACCCTTAATGTCAGGCTCTAACGCGATATCGGGTATTACGTTAGTGGGAGCATTGGTAGCCTCGGGTAGCGACAACAACTTGCTAACGACCATTCTTGGTACCGCAGCGGTGGCGCTGGCCAGCATCAACGTGGTGGGTGGTTATCTCGTTACTGATCGCATGCTTGGCATGTTCAAGAAAAAAGATAAATAAGGAGTACGCAAGTGAGTGATATCGTAACCGTAATAAACCTTGCGTACGTAGTTGCTGCGGCACTATTTATACTAGGACTTAAGTTACTTAGCCATCCAGATACCGCGAAAAAAGGTAACTTTATTTCTGCCATTGGTATGCTGGTTGCTGTCGTCGTCACCCTGCTTGACCAGCAGATTATTAGCTATCATTACATCCTGCTAGGTTTTGTTATTGGTGGCGCCTTTGGTGCGTGGAAAGCTAAGACCGTTGAAATGACGGCAATGCCAGAAATGGTGTCGTTATTTAATGGCTTTGGTGGCGCAGCGTCATTGCTTCTGGGTTGGGCAACATTAGCCGGAATGAGCCTGATTACTCTTAAAACTGAAAGTGCGTTTACTTTTATTACCCTGTTTTTCACAATTTTAGTTGGGGGCATTACGTTCTCTGGCTCGGTGGTAGCCTGGGGTAAGTTGTCAGGAAAAATGAGCTCTAAAGCCGTTATTTTCACAGGGCTTCGCGAGCTAAGCATCTTGCATCTAATTGGCATGGTGGTGATAGGTTATTTCTTTACTACCGACCCAAGCAACCCACTTTGGATTTACTGTGCTATTGCGTTGTCACTAAGCTTCGGCTTGTGGGCTACCATTTCAATTGGTGGTGCAGATATGCCGGTGGTTATTGCGCTTTTAAATAGCTACTCAGGTGTAGCAGCGTCGGCGGCAGGTCTTGCTACAGGTAACACAATATTGATTGTTACCGGTTTACTAGTAGGCGCTTCAGGCTTAATTCTTACCAATATTATGTGTAAGGCCATGAACCGTTCATTGATGAATGTGTTGTTGTCTGGCTTTGCCAAGCCAGTCGAGGCCGGCGAAAAAATAGAAGGCGAGATTAAAGTACTGTCGGCGCAAGATGCATTTTATGTATTAGAAGCAGCGCAAGCAGTACTGGTGGTGCCTGGTTATGGTATGGCGGTTGCGCAAGCGCAGCATGCGGTACGTGAACTTCAGTCGTTGCTAGAGGAAAATGGCTGTACGGTTGATTACGCCATTCACGCTGTAGCGGGGCGTATGCCGGGTCACATGAATGTGTTATTGGCAGAAGCTGACGTGCCTTATGATCAACTATACGAGATGGATGACGTTAACCCTCGTATGGAAAACTATGACGTGGTTATTGTTATCGGTGCAAACGATGTAGTTAACCCAGCAGCCAAAGAAATGAAAGGCAGCCCTATTTACGGAATGCCAGTTATCGAAGCACATCGTGCGAAAACGGTCTTTGTACTTAAGCGTTCTGCGAATGCCGGTTTTGCCGGTGTAGACAACCCGCTGTTTTTCAAAGACAACACGCGCATGGTTCTGGGTGACGCTAAAGACACCATTAACAGCATTATTCGCGAGTTCGGAGACGACTAATACAGCGTACCTCTTTGATACATCTTCTTTTAAGGCCTGTTTAAACACAGGCCTTTTTATTGGGTATTAAACTTAATTATAAAGTACTCAACTATAGTTGTAGTTGATGCTTATCAGCTCTAGTATGTGAATGCTATAGATGTTGAGTTAGCTATTCATATAGTCGCATAGAGATGTACGAGTAAATGTCTACGACCCCTTTTCATATTGAGCCGTTTAGAAATTGTATTTTGGTCACGCTTCGCGGTAAGTGGGATATGTCCACGAACATTCAGTACCTTGCTAAGCTTTCTGATTGCTTGAAAACCCGTAAAGGCCGACCCTTTCACTTATTTGTAGACATGCGCAGTTGGCAAATCCCCAATTCTGATACCTTCAATCAAATAAAAGCGCCCATTAAGTTAGATCGGCGAAGTCAGCTCAGCGAGACATGGCTAGAAGACGAATCAACAGATGCTGATCACATTGCAGAGAAGTTTTTTAGCGCGCCATCAATTAAACTGGGATTTGAACTTGAACGTACTCAAAGCATCTCAGAGTTTATAACCCTTTGTGAAGAAAAAGCAGATAACGTTGTTATAGATTATGTTCGAACTTGGATAGGCTAAAAAAGCCCGCGTTCGATAAACAAAATTCGTCGCGACAATAGATATTTTATATCGCAACAACTATCGCGTTCAGTCTTACGTTGACTATAATACGCTGCTTATTTTCGCACTTTCTATGCTAGGTATTGGCCTAGCCCACTTACAAATAGGTGAATAAATTGTCAGATTGGAGCATCGAAGAAGCGGAGCGCGTCTATGGCGTGTCTCAATGGGGTGGCGGCTATTTTCAAATTGGTGAAAACGGCAACGTCCATATTACCCCTGTTCCTGAAGATCCTAGCATTCGAATCGACTTTAATTCGGTAATTGAAGATATCCGCAAAGAAGGCGTACAGTTTCCTGTTGTTGTGCGTTTCCACGATATTCTGCGCTCGCAAGTTGCAGGCTTGAACAAAGCATTTAGAAGCTCCATCGAAGAAGCCGAATACCAAGGCCAGTACCAAGGTGTGTATCCGGTAAAAGTAAACCAAATGCGCGAAGTCGTTGAGGAAATTGTCGATGCGGGCAAGCCATTTAACTATGGCTTAGAAGCAGGCTCAAAAGCCGAGCTTCTTACTGTACTTGCCATGAATACCAACGAAGAGTCGCTGACTATTCTAAATGGTTATAAAGACGACGAAGTTATGCGTCTAGCACTGCTAGGCAGAAAGCTGGGTCGCCGCGTTGTGGTAGTAGTTGAAAAATACACCGAGCTTCTTCTTCTGGTAAAAATAGCCAAAGAGCTGGATATCGATCCTATCATTGGTGTGCGCTCAAAAATGACGGTGAAAGGTCGTGGTAAGTGGGAAAGCTCTGGTGGTGAACGTGCGAAATTCGGTTTAACCATTACTGAGATCATTAACGCAGCCCGCTACCTTGAAGAGCAAGGCATGGCGCACTGTTTAAAGCTGCTGCATTTCCATATTGGTAGCCAATTAACAGACATTCGTGCGGTTAAAGAAGCGGTAACCGAAGGCGCGCGTATTTACGCAGACCTTCACAAAATGGGCTTCGAGCTAGATTATGTTGATGTAGGTGGTGGCCTTGGTATCGATTACGACGGCAGTAATTCAACTAATGAATCGTCGCGTAACTACAGCATGCAAGAGTATGTGGCTGACGTTGTCTATGGCATGAAGGAAATGTGCGACCTTGAAGGCGTACCGCATCCGCATCTGGTTAGTGAAAGTGGACGTGCAATCACTGCGCATCACAGCTGTGTTATCACGGAAATTGTGGGCGAAATTAAGTCGAATGCGTCGCAAATGGATACATCAGCAAAAGCGGGTGAACACTTCTTCCTTAAAAATATGCGCGAACTTGCAGACACGTTTGATGAACAAACGAACATGCATGAAATTTACAACGATGCGTCGCAGTATAAAGAGCAAGCGCTAGATGCATTTAAATTACGCGTGTTGTCACTTGAAGAGCTGGGCAAAATCGAAACGCTGTACTGGCAAATTATGGGTCGCTTACAGCAGTGGTATCGCAATGAAGAATATGTTCCAGAAGAGCTTCAAGAGCTAGATTACAGTTTGTCGTCTCAGTACCTTTGTAACTTCTCTGTATTCCAGTCGGCTGCTGATACATGGGCCATCGACCAGCTGCTGCCGGTAGTGCCTCTTATTCGTATGAATGAAGAGCCAACGGTTAATTGCTCGCTAGTGGATATTACCTGTGATAGCGACGGTAAAATTGATCAGTTCACTATTGGCCGTGAAATTACTGACGTACTGCCAATGCACCCACTTAAGAAAGATGAGCCGTACTACATTGGTTTGTTCTTAACGGGCGCTTATCAAGACGTTATGGGCGACATGCACAACTTGTTTGGTCGCTTAAATGAAGTGCATATTTACAGCTATGACGACGATCCTGAAGACTTTTACATTGAAGAAGTGGTGAAGGGCTCATCGGTAGAAGATGTACTTAACGTTATGCAGTATAACCCGCGCGCAATGGCATCAGACGTAAAACGCATGATAGACAAGCAAGTGTGGGACGGAAAATTGAACCCTCGTGAAGGGGTTCGCTGGACTGATTTTTACGAAAACTGTTTGGCAGGTTATACCTATTTAAAACAGTAGCGTTTAATATCTGAATGAAAGTACCGAAAAGCCGATGCCGATATTACTTATCTGCGTCGGCTTTTTTCAAGTAACGCTTCCAAAACTCGGCTGTCGTTGAATTAATCATATTCGACTCTGCATTCATCAGCATCACATAGCCAACTTTGTGTTCAGGCAAAAACGCCACGTCAGCACGATAGCCTTTTACCCAACCCCCATGATAGTTAAGCTGTAATCCATTTAAGTCGTAAATACGCCAACCCAAACCATAGTGAGCATCGTCAATCATGCCGCGCCAACCTCTGCGGTAGGTTTCGCGCTTCGTTTTCACGCGCTCTGTAGTGACATAGTCCACCATTTCATCGGATATGACCGTGGGGAACTCGCCTAGCAGCGCTTGCAGATAAATCGTCATATCTGAAATGCTAGCGTTAACGCCAGCAGCTGGAGAGAACCGGTAGTAGTTGCTTTCTACCTTTCCTTCGCGCCATTTATTTCTGGCGATAGCAATATGAGGTTGAGCCCATGATTCTGATGCAAGCAATCCGCCTTTTCCAACACTGGCTGTATTCATACCTAGTGGTGCAAACAGGTTGGCCTGAAGCTGTCGTGAGTAAGAGGTATTATTGTTGCTGAAGTAGTATTCCAGCGCACCAAAGAGTGCATTTTGATAGGTATAGCATTCACCCGGCGCACACAGTGGTTCAAGCTCGCCCAGGGATTTAAGCACGCGCTCCAGCGAGTAGTCAGCTTCAATAAGGTTGTCGTAAGCGTTGGGCATAAAGCCACTAGATTGGCCAACGATATGTTGCAGTTGCAGCGCATTCATTCCTTTGCCTTTAAAAGGAATGTCGGGTAATAAGGTGGTTATCGGTGTTTCCCAGCTAAGCTGGTTTTTTTCTACAAGTTTAGCTGACAACAACGCAGTAAAGGTTTTTGAAACAGAAGCTAGCCTGAATACTGTGTTCTCTGTAACTTTCTCTCCGCCGCGTTTGCGGGTACTTCCATATACGTAAACCCTTGGCGCTTTGCCCTGTTCATAAAACACAAACGCATAACCAGGCACGTTGTATTTTGAGGCTTCCTTTTGAACGTAACTAGCATAGCCATCAAGCCAATCCGCAAAAGCGCTTTGTGTAATGACCATTAGCATCGCTATCAGCCAAATTTTAGACAGGCGCAGCTTGAAGGTGCGCAAAGAGTTCAGCATACAGTCAGCTCGTTAAGCCTGTGGTTTTCTGATACATCCATCAGGCGCTCATTATTATTATCGCATTATTATGCGTTTAGCTGCTCCAATGATCAAATGTCGCTAATTATGCTCACTATCTCTTCAATGATTTGATTTATTCTAGCGGTAAGCGAACCGTTGTAAGAATATGCAAGAAAGGAAGAGAAGTTCGACTAGCAAGATTTGTAATTATTGAGTTCTGATTTTGTCGCACCAACAGAGCCAATGCACGATACACTAGATAAAGGTGATAAACGACAGGTGGGAAGTGCATTCTAATGCCAGACAATCTTTTTGTCTCAGACATGAGGGTTTCAGAAAACTCGACAACTGCTGAGTCAGTGCTTTCAAAAGCAAGACTTAGCAGAGCTCCGCGCTTTGACGGACGATTTTTTGTGGCGGTAAAAACAACCGGTATTTTCTGTAGGCCAATCTGTCCAGCGCGACTTCCTAAAGAAGAGAATGTGACTTACTTTCAACACGCCACACAGGCAATGGCACATGGTTATCGTCCATGTTTTCGCTGCAGGCCCGACAGTGCACCTCGTTCAGCGGCGTGGAAAGGCGTGGGCGCAACGATTAACCGAGCGTTGTCGCTGCTATCTGTTATTCCCATTGAGCGGGTTGCGGATATTGCTATGCGGTTGGGTATTAGTGAGCGTTATCTAAATAAATTGGTCGTCAATGCTGTGGGCATACCGCCTAAGCAGTTTCAAAATATGCAGCGCACTTTGTTTGCAAAGCAGCTTATTCAACAAACTCATTTATCTATGACAGATATCGCAATTACGGCAGGCTATCAATCACTGAGACAACTGCAGCGGGCCATAGAGCAATATTGCGCTACGTCTCCTACCCAGCTTAGAAAAAGAGAGCCGGTTCAACAAAAGGCTATCTCTTTATTTCTTTCATATCGGCCGCCGTACAATTGGCCCTATGTACGAGATTTCTTGGCAACCCGCGCTATTGAAGGCATGGAACGAGTAACGGACCAGAGCTATGAACGATACTTTTCATGCAATGAAAGTGTAGGCTTTTTTAAAGCCATTCACGACGAGGCGCGCCACGGATTCAAACTTATCATCGACATGCCTGATTTATGTCGTCTTCATACGATAATTGAGAACATAAAGCAGGTACTAGATCTTCACGCTGACCCGCTGTTAATTGAACAAAGCCTATTGCAGTCTGGGTTACCGCCGAGCAAGTTAACGCCTGGGCTACGCCTTCCCAGTGCATGGAGTGTATTTGAAAGCGGTTGCCGGGCTATTGTAGGCCAGCAAGTTAGTGTAAAAGCGGCTATTGGGCAGGTGACTTTACTGGTACATCAGCTGGGCGAAACGGTATCTGATGCGCTCCCGTCAAACGGTCTTGAATCTATAACGAGTGAACGCTACAGCTTTCCCTCGCCTGAAAGCGTGGCCGAAAACAGTCTTGAATTCTTACGTATGCCACAGGCGAGAAAAGATGCCGTACGTCATTTTGCTCGTTTATTCATAAACGGTAACATGCCAAGCCATGAAGACATACTCGCCATTAAAGGCGTGGGCCCGTGGACGCTCGACTATTTAAAAATGCGGGGGGAGAGAAACCCTGATATTTACCTTGGCGGTGATTTAATCGTTCGTAAAATGGCGCTGCAGTACCCCATAGCGCCTGAAAAAGCGGCACCTTGGCGCAGTTATTTAACCCTTCAATTGTGGCAGTTAAGCAATCAGTAAAGAGAGTCGTAAGTATGAAATATACAGATTTCGTGAACAGCATACAGGGGCTTGTTAAAGTTGAAGCCACTGATAAAGGCATAACGGCTATCGAGTTCGTGAGTGCCGCTGAATCAGATAATACGGCCAACGCGAAGCAGGGTGGTATAGGCAGAGAAACTGCAGCGCAAGAAAGCGTGCTAAGCAACGGCTTTCATTCGCAAAAAAACGCCATCACCGAAGCAGCGTGCAGTCAATTACAGGCATACTTTGACGGTACGTTGCGCGAGTTTGACCTACCGCTTTGCCCTAAAGGTACGGCGTTTCAGAACCAGGTGTGGGATGCCTTGCAGCACGTTAAATACGGCGAAACCGCTAGCTATTTAGATATCGCAAAAGTCATTGGCAACCCAAAAGCTGTCCGCGCCGTGGGTATGGCAAATGGTCGTAACCCTATTGCTATTGTTGTACCTTGCCATCGTATAATCGGAAGTAATAAAACCCTAACGGGCTACGCAGGTGGTTTACCGCGTAAGCAGTATTTACTTAATTTAGAAGGAGCCCAAGGGGTGCTGGGGCTATAAAAGAATGGGTGATAAGAAAATGGTGATAAAAGAATGGCAATAAGAGACATTATCTCGCTGCTGGTGTTAGCCGGTATCTGGGGCGGTTCATTTATTTTCATGCGTGTTGCCGCACCAGAATTTGGCATTTATGTATTAGTAGCTATTCGTACCGTGCTTGCTACAGCGGTATTGCTACCATTGCTGTTAATACGAGGGTCGGTAAAAGACATAAAGCGCCACTGGTTGGCCATTGCGCTGGTGGGCATGGCTAACACGGCGGTTCCTTTCGTCCTGTTTAATTACAGCAGCCTGCATTTAGAGGCAGGGGTGAATGCCATTTTAAATGCCACGGCTCCCATGTTTGGCGCCATTGTCGCTTGGCTGTGGTTAGGTGACAAACTAACAAAGTCAGCAGTAGCGGGGCTTTTTGTAGGCTTTGTAGGCGTAACCGTTATTAGTCAGCAAAAGCTCGGCGAGGGCGATATTAGTTTTCTTCCTATTTTGACTGCATTATTGGCCACCACTGGCTACGGCATAGCGGCGTGTATGATGAAGAAATGGTTGCAGGGGGTTAAACCCTTAGTTGTCGCTACAGGTAGTCAGGCTATGGCCAGCGTGATGCTAGCACCATTCGCGCTTGCGACCTTGCCAGAAACAATGCCAAGCGTTAATGCATGGGTAAATGCAGTAGCGCTGGCTGTCGGTGGCACGGGCATAGCGTATATCTTGTATTTCAAACTCATAGCTGACATCGGCCCAGCCAAAGCCATTACTGTAGCTTACCTAGTACCACTATTTGGCATTATTTGGGGTGTACTGTTCTTGCAAGAGCACTTATCAATTCAAACCATTGTGGGTGGTTTAATGATTTTATTCGGTGTGGCGTTAACCACAGGCGTTCTCAAAAGAAAACGCCTTAAGGTTAAACCTGCTTAGATTGAATCAAACCTGGGCTAGTCTATTAGCTGCATTCTTACTAAGTTGCTGCCGTCGCGCTTGGCTTGATAAAGCGCGTCTTCCGCGTGCGCGGTTACTTCGTGCATAGCGCGCGGTGACGCGGTGTAAGATATACCAATAGACGCTGTAATAAGCAGTTCTGGTAACTCTTGTAGCGGCGGCAAGGTAGCGATGCCGTGACGAAGATTTTGTGCCATATCAAAAGCCACATGCGGGCCGGTATGTGGCAATAGAATAATGAATTCTGCACTGCTCCAGCGTCCCAATACATCCTGCTCGCGCAAGTGCTCAGCCAAGTAGGCCACAACTTTATCTAATAAGTCGTCGCCTGCGTTTCTGCCGTGAGCGTCGACAATGTCAGAAAACTCATCAATGCTAATCAGCATTACGCTTAGTGACTTATGTTCAGCCAGCAACGTTTTGTAGATAAGCTGTAAATTCTCTTTTTCTGGAAGACGGTTAGTATGGCGAACAACCAGATCTGGCTGCATGTCTTTTCTGAAGTAATACAACAGATTGTAGATAAGCAAAAACAGCGAGAATACAACAACCAGTAGTGTTACAACGCTGAATATAAATGCTTGTGAAATTTCAGCCTGGCGTTCTTCAAGTGGACTGAGTAAAAACACCGTCCAACCAAATTGATTAAGTTTTACTTCGGCAATAAGGTAATCATTCTGGTCGATAGTCACTAATTTATTGTTGAGTGCCTGCTCGTTCTGGATAGTAAGGGGAAGGCTTGCATACCAAGGCAATTCTGACAAATTGGTAAAGTCAGAGTAAGACGCAATAAGATTAGGATCAGAAGACAGCATAATGTCACCCTCACCATCTACAAACAAGAAGTCGTAGCCGTACTCTTGCTTATAGGTATCGAAGACCTCGATAAAACTGCGCAGACTCTTTCCAACACCAAAGAATCCCAAGAAGCGGCCGTCTTCATCGTGGATCTTTATATCAATATAGAAATGGGTGTCTTCCCATTTGCCGATATCTGCTACGGCATCGGTAGGGTAGTCCTTGTACTTGAAATACCAGCTTACTTCCCCTTCAATCAGGTTAATTATGCTGCCATCAGAATTATATTGTTTTCTGTCTGCCTCGCTGGCAATAAAGAAAGACAACCCAAACTCGTTTTCAAGACGATCCAATGTTTTGAAAACAGCCTCTTGGTCAATCGTTTCTCCATCCATCAAGTCTACTAACTCGGTGGAATGCCCCAAAGCTTCTGAAATATGGAGTGGTTTTAAAAGTTGCTCCACAATAAGTGAGATTGCGGGCGAAAGTGACTGTTGTTGCGCGCGACTCTGCTCGGCAACAATCTTGGAAATACTAAAATGTACCAGTGTAACGATAGCGATAACCACTACCGCGAATAACACTAAAATGCTTCTATGCAGTGTTCTAAATGTGTTCACAGACTGCGCATGCTCCCTTGCCTGACTGAACTTTACCTATAATGGTAAGTATACCTGTTGCAATATTGAACTACTAGGTCACTATCATTAACTTTAGACTAAATAACAATGAAGGAAAACACCTAGTTTTCGCACTCTGCAAATAGCTTTTGATCACGAATGAACCGCTGACATATGCTATTTCCTTGGTTACACTATGCTCCGATTTTCATTCTCTTCGCGAATTAAAGGAATTATATGGCTTTCTCAGTGGTTGTTTTAGCAGCGGGTAAAGGTACTCGTATGAAATCGTCGTTGCCCAAGGTGTTACACAAAGTAGGTGGTGTGCCTATGGTGCAGCGAATTATCAACACAGTAAAATCACTGGGTGCTGACAATATTCATTTGGTCTACGGTCATGGCGGCGACCAACTAAAGGCAACGGTTGTTGAAGATAATCTAAACTGGTGCTTACAGGCCGAACAGTTAGGGACAGGCCACGCTGTTCAGCAAGCGGCACCTCATATTAAAGACAATGAAGACGTGCTTGTTCTGGTTGGCGACGCGCCACTTATTCGCGAAGAAACACTAAGTGCGTTAAAAGCTGCAAAGGAAAGCTGTGATTTAGCACTGCTCACCGTAAATCTAGACGACCCCACAGGCATGGGCCGTATTATTCGTGAGAATGACAACATTACCGCGATAGTTGAGCACAAAGACGCCACTGATGCCCAGCGTGAAATTAAAGAAATTAACACCGGTATGATGATGATGTCTGGCGTTGATCTTAAGCGCTGGTTGGGCGAGTTAAGCAATGATAACGCGCAAGGTGAATATTACCTTACCGACGTTATTGCCATGGCAGCGGCCGAAGGCAAGCGAATTCAGTCAGCACAGCCACAGTCTGCGGTCGAAGTGGAAGGCGTTAATAATCGTTTGCAGTTAGCTAACCTGGAGCGCGCGCTTCAGCGTCGCCAAGCCGAAGAGCTAATGACTAATGGCGTGACCTTGCTGGATCCCGCTCGTTTTGACTTACGCGGCCAGCTTGAAACCGGTAACGACGTAATTATCGACGTTAACGTTATTGTTGAAGGTAAGGTGACACTTGGTAGCAACGTCAACATTGGTGCAAACTGTATTCTGCGCAACTGTACTATTGCCGATAACGCTGTAATTGAAGCTAATTCTATTGTTGAAGAAGCCAGTGTAGGTGAAGCCTGTACGGTCGGGCCTTTCGCTCGACTACGCCCTGGTGCAGTAATGCAGAAAAATGCCAAAGTGGGTAACTTCGTGGAAATGAAGAAGGCTATTTTAGGCGAGGGCGCCAAAGCGAATCACTTAACCTACCTAGGCGATGCAGAAGTGGGTGCCAAAGCGAACATTGGCGCAGGCACAATTACCTGTAACTACGACGGTGTGAACAAGTCCAAAACCGTCATCGGCGACAATGCCTTTATCGGCTCAAACTCGTCGCTTGTCGCGCCTGTAAGCATTGGCAAAGGGGCTACCGTAGGTGCTGGTTCCGTGATCACGTCAACCGTAGACGAAGACGCGCTAGCCGTTGCCCGCGGTAAGCAGCGCAATATTCCAAATTGGCCGCGCCCGACAAAAAAATAAAGACGTATCCTTATTAAAGTTCGCTAACGGGTTACATGGTGAGATAGGGCTGGCAAACACAAATAGTGATTAGCTAGCCCAGTTTCTTCTTCAGTCCCATCAAACTATCGCCCAGTCAGAAAGATGACAAAATCAGAGGGCTTAAATTAACGTCTACTGTGTCGCTGTAAACGCAACTCATTCAGCTATCTGTCTTCTAAATAATGAACTATCTAAGGTTTCCCCTATCTATCATTACTGATAGTGTGTGTTTACTTACCTCTTAATTCTCGTTACACAAGGATATGCGATGATATCTACACTTCTGGTTGGCTTTGGGTTTTCCGCCACAACCTTTCATTTGCCATTTCTAAATTATCTACCGCAGTTCTCTGTCGATGTGGTTATCTCTTCAAAACCTGATGTGGTTAACGCAGTTTTACCCCATGCTGAAGTGTATGGCTCGTTGGAAGAAGCGCTTAAAATTCACGATGTAGATTTGGTGGTTATTACAACCCCAAATCACCTTCATGGGCCACAGGCGAAACTGGCATTAGAGCACAGCTGTCACGTATTGGTAGAAAAGCCATTTACATTAGATAGTGAAGAAGCAGAAGCTTTAGTAGAGCTTGCACATTCTCAAAATAAACAGCTTTGTGTTTATCACAACAGACGTTTTGATGGCGATTTTCTTACGATTAAGCAGCTAATTAACGATGAAAAACTTGGCGACATTAAACGTTTGGAAAGCCGCTTCGATCGATTTCGCCCAGTACCACGAGACAGGTGGCGTGAAAATGCAGGGCCAGGAAGCGGTATCTTCTGGGATTTAGGTCCCCACTTAATCGACCAAGCGCTACAGCTTTTCGGCGAGCCGGAAGAAGTGTCGGCAAACATACAGGCCTTGCGTGAAAATGGACAGTCAGATGACACGTTCGATGTAACACTTCACTATGTTGATAAAGTTGTAAAGCTAGGTAGTTCAGCTTTTCAGGCCAGCGCGACATTGCGCTACGACTTGCAAGGCACAAAAGGCAGCTTTCGAAAGTTCTATTTAGATCCGCAAGAAGATCAATTGCGTGCAGAGCTATCCTTTGATGATGAACACTGGGCGATTACAAAAGATAACGAGCATGGCGTGCTAGCTGTGGTCAATGAAAGCGGCCAGCTAGTTGAAGAGACGGTGACAACATTGAAGGGTGAATATCTCACGTTTTTCAATCGCCTTGCTCACGCTATTGAAGACGGTAAATTCTCGCCGGCTGACGCGAGTGCGGTCGTACCTGTTATCAAAGTCATTGAGCTAGCCATAAAAGCGAGTGCTCAAAAGAAATCGCTGGCGTTTAATTAAACAATTACCTTGATCGTCGTTTCAATTTAACTTACGATGCTTTCACTTTAAAACTAATAACTTTCGTTTTGAAAGTTATGATTAAATGTTGAAGGTGTGTTTGCGGACTGTTTTGCAGACTTTTCATGGCTTGTTCTCAATTGGAACAACGCGTACAGGAAGGTTTAGCGAGAAGGCGGCAAGAGCATGAGGTTATATTGAAAAGTAGTAAATCGGTTGAACAGCGCCGCCAGCAGATAGTGGCGTGGGTGAAAGAGCATGGTCAATCACAAGTTGAAGATTTGGCCGTGCGTTTTGCTACGTCTGAAGTCACCATTAGAAAAGATCTCGCAGCCCTTTCGCAGCAAGGTTTGCTGATTCGACAGTTTGGTGGCGCAGTGCCTGTACCATCATCTACCAACTCAAATGCTGGGCCATCTCAGTTTATTACCAATGACCCTTTCACGAACTCAACTGCTAGCCCAGCAATTAACGCTATAGGCCAACTTGCCGCGAGCTTGGTCAAACTGGGCAATAAGCTCGTTATAGACTGCGGGTCTACCACCGCATCCATCTTACCCCATTTATCACAACTCGATGATTTAGTGGTAATGACCAACACGTTATCAACCGCCAATTACCTTACCCAAAGTGAAAAAGAGCCGACGGTGTTAATGGTAGGGGGCACATGGGATGCCCAATCTCAGTCGTTTCAAGGCGCTATGGCTGAACAGTTGGTTAGTGCCTATAGTTTTGACATTGCGTTTATTGGTGCCGCGGGCATAGATGTCAACAGAGGCACCACCACCTTTAACGAGCTTATTGGTGTAACCCGCGCCATGGCTGTGGCGGCGAGTAAGGTGGTTATAGTAGCCAGCTCAAAGAAATTAACGCATAAAATGCCTAACCTAGAGCTAAGCTGGAAAAACATTTCTGTTTTGATCACTGATGAAGGCATTTGTGAACAAGACAAACTTAATATTGAAAATCAGGGCGTGACAGTACTTATTGCAGCGCCGAGTGGAGAATAATTATGTGTGGAATAGTTGGCGCTGTAGCTGAGCGTAACGTGGTTGAAATCCTATTAGAAGGCTTAAAAAGACTGGAGTATCGCGGCTATGATTCAGCTGGCGTAGCGCTATTGCAAGGCGACGGCACGCTTACGCGTATTCGCCGTACAGGCAAAGTACAAGAGCTTGCTGATGCGGTGGCAGAAGGTGAAGCTTTGGGTACAACTGGAATTGCTCATACCCGCTGGGCAACGCACGGTGGTGTGACTGAAGCGAATGCGCACCCACACTTTTCAACTGAACGTGTAGCTGTTGTTCACAATGGTATTATTGAAAACTACGTTAACTTAAAAGCACAGTTAAAAGAGCAGGGCTATACCTTTACCAGCGACACCGACACAGAAACTATTTCTCACACCGTACACGAAGAGCTTAAGTCAGGTAAGACTTTACTAGACGCTGTGCAAAGTGCCGTTAAAACCTTCCACGGTGCGTATGGCACCGTCATCATGGACAAAGAAGATCCTAGTCGCGTAGTGGTTGCACGTTCGGGCAGCCCGCTTGTAATTGGTTTGGGGCTTGGCGAAAACTTCATTGCGTCAGATCAAATGGCATTGTTGCCGGTAACACGCCGCTTTATCTTTTTAGAAGAAGGCGATGTGGCAGAAATTACTCGTCGCGATGTTAAAATCTTCGATAAAGACGGCAATGCCGTTGAACGCGAAGTGATTGAGTCGAATATCGAGCACGACGCGGGTGACAAAGCGGGTTACCGCCACTACATGCTCAAGGAAATTCACGAGCAGCCAACCGTTGTGCGTAATGCGCTTAAAGATCGTATTGACGAAAACGGTCTTACCGCTGATATATTTGGTAAAGGTGCTGATGACATATTCAAAAAAGTACAGCATGTACAAATTATTGCCTGTGGTACCAGCTACCATGCGGGTATGACGGCGCGCTATTGGTTAGAACAATATGCAAATGTGTCGTGCAACGTAGAAATTGCATCAGAATTCC
This sequence comes from Alteromonas sp. DY56-G5, assembly GCF_041414725.1. NCBI lineage: Bacteria > Pseudomonadati > Pseudomonadota > Gammaproteobacteria > Alteromonadales > Alteromonadaceae > Alteromonas > Alteromonas sp. DY56-G5. Next base: position 53,058 of record NZ_JANHZQ010000001.1, read on the forward strand.
GTTACCGCAAGTCAGTAGTGCACCCGAACAGCCTGCTGATTACTATCTCTCAATCAGGTGAGACAGCCGATACGTTAGCTGCCCTTCGCTTAGCAAAAGAGCTGGGCTATATGTCTAGTTTGACTATTTGTAACGTTCAGGGTTCGTCATTAGTACGCGAGTCAGACCTTGCATTTATGACCCGCGCTGGCGCGGAAATTGGCGTTGCGTCTACCAAAGCTTTCACTACTCAGCTCACTGCGTTCTTAATGCTTACCCTAGCGCTGGGCAAAGAAAACGGCATGACAGACGCTGACAGCAAAGCTATTGTCTCTGCGCTTCATAGTCTACCTGCAAAGCTTGAAGAGACCTTAGCGATAACTGGTGGCATTGAAGATTTAGCTGAAGAATTTGCAGATAAGAACCACAGCTTGTTCCTAGGTCGTGGCGACCAATACCCTATTGCCATGGAAGGAGCGCTTAAGCTTAAAGAGATTTCTTATATTCATGCGGAAGCGTATGCGTCTGGTGAATTGAAACACGGCCCACTTGCGCTTATTGATGACGAAATGCCCGTTATTGTGGTTGCACCGAACAACGAACTCCTCGAGAAGCTAAAGTCGAACGTTGAAGAAGTACGTGCCCGTGGCGGCATCATGTACGTATTTGCGGATAAGGATGCGGCGTTTGAAGGTGATGAAACCATGCGCGTTATCGACGTACCGCACTGCGACGAACCAATCGCACCTATCATTTATACCTTGCCACTACAGCTTTTGAGCTACTACGTAGCGCTAATTAAGGGCACCGACGTTGACCAGCCGCGGAACTTGGCAAAGTCGGTTACGGTGGAATAAAGCACACTGCTGAAGCACTTATTCGTGTAAATTGACAATAATGTATCATACTAATCAATAAAGTATCATACTTTACAAAAAAATATCATACTTTGTATTTTTGAGCTATTCTGTAATTAATGGAATAGCTCAGGTGCAATATGAAAGATTTTCTTACTCCTAGTTCTAAAGATGTTATTGAATTATTAGAACCAACAATAATCAAGCGTTTAACAAAGGAAAAGCGCGGTCAAGGCAGCGGAAAAGATTATAAACCCTTTCTAACTGTACGTGACGTTCCAAGTAAAGGGCGCGTACATAGAAGACCGGCATTAACTCATGGACGCATTGTTCACCTACTATCAGATCTTGAGTTATCTGCTTTTCTCCTATTCGACTGGCATTTGTCGATTGTAGACATACGTGAACAATTTCCATTAGACCCCGAAAAAACTTTTAATATCGCCCAACGATTGGGAATCAAACACCCTGCTGTACGTGGAGTAAATCAAGTAATGACAACTGATTTACTAATCGACACTCTTCAATCAGGAAAAATCGTTCCAATAGCTATTTCCGTTAAGTACCGAGAAGAATTAGAGGATGAGCGTGTTATTGAAAAACAAGAACTGGAAAAGCGATTTTGGGAGGGAGAAGGTGTTGACTGGTATTTGTTTACCGAAAACGAAGTTCCTGTCACCTTGCTTCGAAACATAAAGTGGCTTGTCCCACATATCCACAGTTTTGATTTAGATAGCAATGACCAACTAAACACTTTTGAAATTATCAACAGCGCGATTCAAATACACCCTGAAGACAAAATTTCTATTGTTATGAAGATGTTGGATGAACAGCATCAATGTAAAAAAGGTACTTATCTAGCGTATTTCAGGCACCTTTGTGCTCAAACTGCTTTTACATGGAACATGGCCGAGGTTAGCTATCGAACATTAAAAACAAGTGATCTGACCCCGTCTGAGCATTGGATAAACAAGGAGTTTGAATATGTTCATGCCTAATGATGTGTTTCAGCTAATATCTAAAAAAATTAGAGTCCTTTGGTCAAATAGAGAAGCGGTCATATGGATTGAGTTGGAGAGCGATAAAGCATTGCCTTCTGTTTCTTCCCGACTTGAGTTTGAACACCAAATGGCAAATGGGGATTTATTTTTGATTGATGATCCGTTTATTGAAATTGCGATGACTTTTCCAGTAGCTGGTTCTAAAGCCGAGGAAGTACAAAATAGAGCTTGGGAAGCAATTGAGGATATTGTCACGCGAGAGCCAGAAATATATCAACGTAAAACACGAGGTCAATTACTTACCAATGTACTCAGTGATTCAGGTGCTACCAAACAAACAGTCTACAGATGGTTGCGCAGATATTGGCAGGGCGGAAAATGTAAAAACGCATTAAGTGGTCGGTTCAATTTATGTGGAGGGCCGGGTAAAACCAAAAAACTTGGTGACAAGAAAATTGGTGCACCCAGAACCAGAACAGATGGTGTTGGTGTTAATACAGATGATTCAATCAAGGCTATTTTTAGGGTAGCTATTGAGAAGTGCCTACTAAATAAAAATAAATACGAATTTGACTATGCGTATAACCAAGTATTGATTGCGTTTGGTGTACCTATTCCTTGCAAGCCTGAACATTTGCTTGATGTACCAACAGAAAGACAATTTAAGTATTTTTACGAAAAAGAATTTACATCTATTGAAGTTACTCGAAGACGAGAAGGTGAAATAAATTATGCCAAAGATCACAGACCAGTATTAGGCACATCAACTTCAGAAGTTGAAGGGCCGGGAAGCCGATATCAAATTGATGCAACTATTGCTGATGTATATTTGGTTTCAGCTCAGGACAGAGAAAAAATTATTGGCAGACCTACTCTGTATTTTGTTGTCGATGTGTTTAGTAGAGCCATAGTTGGTATGTACATCGGACTAGAGAATGCTTCTTGGGTTAGTGCAATGGAGGCTCTTTCAAATTCAATGCTAGACAAAGTAGCTTATTGCAAAGAGTTTGGCATCGAGATCACGGAGGATATGTGGCCTACAAGTGGTTTACCAGAATCTATTATTGGTGATAGAGGGGAGATGCTAGGTAGGCATGTTGAAGTATTGAGCAAGAGCTTTAATGTCGGAATAGAAAATACACCTCCTTATCGAGCTGACTGGAAAGGTATTGTCGAGCGTTACTTTAGAACAATCCAAGTGAAAATGAAGCCGTTTGTTGAAGGGTATGTTACTGGAAATACAATAGGCAAAAAAAAGCATGGCAAGGATTATAGACAAGACGGTGTCCATACACTGTATGAGTTTACTCAAATGATCATTAAGATAGTTCTTTTCTATAATAACGACCATACCTTAACAACATATGATCCAGACCAAGATATTCCTGATTCTTTACCTCATAACCCTTTAATGCTGTGGGATTGGGGTATTCAATATAGAACTGGTCGATTACGTAGGCCACCAGTGGATATAGTAAAAGTAAACTTATTGCCGCACACACAGGCCAGCGTAACGGAGCATGGATTAAAGTTATTTGGCTGTTATTATACTTGTCTGGAAGCGTTAGATTGGGGCTGGTTTGAGGGTAACTATCAAGGACCGAAGAAAGTCACCGTGGCTTATGATTTATACTCAGCCAATACAATTTATCTTAGACCAAATGACACTTATTCTTCATTTATCCGAGCGAGTCTTACTGAAAGAAGTCGCTCATATCGAGACTTAACAGTTTGGGAAGTGTGGGAAAAAAATAACGTCAAGGCAGATGTTGCAGCAACCTCAAAACTCAAAGCACGTGCAGGCGCTGTTAATTTAGTTACTGATCTAGAAGTTATATCAAAGCGCTCTAAGTCAAACCAACCAGAAAACCCTACCATGACTAAAACCGAAAAAGTCAAAGGCATTAACGATAATAAGCGCAAAGAACGACAGGCTGAGAGAAGGTCTAAATCAGAAACTTTGTTTAATGAGCAACTTAAACGTAAGGAAGATAACGTTACGCAGATAGGAGCTAGTGAGTCAAAGCCTAAGAGCTTTAAGCTGCCTACTAAGTTAACAGATTTATTAAAGGGAGAAGATGCAGATGAGTAGTTTTGACGGTCCGAAATTTAAAGAAGCTGTATATATTGAGTCTGAGCTAGAAGAATACGCTGATAACCCTTTAATCTCGGCATTACCACCGATTATGAGTCCAATTGAAGTTGTTCAGCAACTCAGCCGGAGACCGACTTTCAAAAAAGAAGAAATAGAGTTGGGCGGTCACATACGAGTTCACGCCATTAGTCGTTTGACTCGTAGCTTTTTTGTGCCCCAAACAGTTCATCTACTACTTGAACAAAAACTGTCTCAGCTAATAAGAAAAAGTTACCTCGGCAGAAATCCAAAACACGCAGCATTTAAACAAAAGCTTAATGAAGTTAAAAATATAATTACCAATCAAGACTTAACGACATATGTACATGATGTTGTTGATTCAACAGCGTCATCAATGGCGATATCTGGTATTTCAGGTGCAGGTAAATCAACAGCTACAAACAATCTACTTAACACTTATGACAGAGTACTGTATCACCATGAATACCATATTTTACAAGTGCCGTGGATAAAGGTTGACTGCCCATACGATGGTTCATTGGCTGAGTTTTGCGAAAGCTTTTTCATTGCACTAGATAAACGCTTAAATACTAACTATCGCAAAAAATATACATCTGGCAAACCCAGAATTGGTCAAATGATAGCCAATGTCGCTAATCTATGTTTGATTCATGCCATCGGTTTAGTTGTAATTGACGAGTTTCAACACATGAATTTGGCTAAGAGCGGTGGCGAAAAGAAAATGATTAATTTTCTGGTGACGCTCGTAAATGTTGTTGAAGTGTCAATTGTACTAATTGGAACTCCAACTGCTTTAAAGCTATTTGCTTCGGAATTCCGTCAAGCGAGGAGAGCATCAGGTGAAGGTAGTATTGTTTGGGATCGATTACCACTAGATGAAAACTGGGATGATTTTGTCAAAGAACTGTGGCAATACCAATGGCTCAAATCGCCCGGAAAGTTAGACGAAGTGATGATCAATGAGCTTTATGAGATATCACAGGGAGTACCTGACATTTTAGTCAAACTATTTTGCTTAGCTCAGGCAAGGGCTATTCTGTTGGCTAATTCACCAGAAGATGAATGCCTTTCTGTAGAATTACTAAGAGACGTATTTGAGGAAGAACTTTCAATAGTAAAACCGATGCTCGACGCTTTAAACAGTAAAGACAGAACTGTACTTGAGCAGTGCAGTGATATCGTAATTCCTAAAATTGAGGGGGCACTATTAAATACTTTTGATCACCTCAAAGCTGTCCCATTAAATAAAAAGGCTAATGTCGAACTAGGAGAAGCGTCCCATTCCGATGTAGCAAATTCGGCCATACAAACTCTAATGGCTATGGGTATTAACGAAGATATTGTTAGGCCGCTTGTATTGGAGAGTGTTAATAACAACCCTGAAGTGACGCTAATTCAAATCATTCATCATGCCACTTCCTCGTTGAGCGGGTTAAATCATCCCCCTGCAAATAAGGCCAAAAAAGTCCCCCCAAAATATGTGAGTAAAAAAGCGTGGGGAAGTTTGGATGATCATGATTTAAGAAAACTGTATGCCAGTAAATCGGGAACCATGTACGAGCAATTATGTGATGAAGGTTTTATTTTTCCTGTGCAAAACTTAATGGTGAGTTAAATATGTTGGCGTATTTTCCAGTACCATATGAGGATGAACTACTCTATAGCGTTATAGCTCGATATGCAGTTCATACTGGTCAATTAGAAAATAGGCAAGCAGTATCGAGAGACATTTTTGGCAAACATACTGCTGTTGCAATTCCAGACCTTCCCAGTCACCTACAAGTGTTTACAGAAAGAGTAAATGTCGTTTGGAAAGTTGATGTGGAAGAAATTATTAAACGTCATACGCTAGCGCCAATATATTTCCCCTTCTTAAATACTCAGCAATCAGCGCAAGTAATTCAGTCAATGTATTCTGAGCAAGGTGGCAGTATCCATACCAGAGCTGGAATAGCTGCCTCTTCTGTTCAAAAGCCAGAGTGTTTTCGGTATTGTCCACAATGTTATCAGGAACAAAAAGAAATTCTTGGAGAGCCATACTGGAACCGTTTAAATCAAATTGCAGGCGTTAATGTCTGTATCAAACATAGTTGTCTATTGCAGACTTCAGACTTGCCACTGCACTCTACGCAAAAACATTTATATAAATCAGCATCATTAATTAGTGAAGTGACAGAATCTCAAAGCCTAGAAATTACAGATATAGAGCGCCAATTAATAAGCAGATTTGAAGCGCTATTAACTAATCCTGTTTTGTCAGGGTTTACTGAGCACCAATGGAGTATGTTCTATCTAAATGTTGCCAAAGAGCTTAACTTTTCCAGAGGCAACCAAGCTGATCACAAAAAAATTCGTGAAAAGTTCGAGGCGGACTGGAGCCGTCTAGAATCAAAGATTTATAAATTAGATACCAGTGGCAATAATTGGCTAATTTGCTTGTTTCGTAAACACCGAAAATCTTTTCACCCTTTAAGGCATTTAATGGTTTGGTGCTCACTATTGCCCGACATTAGTAATGATGAAATATTCCGTAAAGTTTCAAAACTTCCCAAAACGTTGGCAGTACCAAAATCAAAAAAGAAAAATACAGAGGCTGTAGAACCAACGTTATTAGAAGCCAAAAGAAAAGAGTGGCTTGAAGTACTGGAGAAGCACAGTGATCTCGGTGTTAAGCAGATAAGAGCGGCTAGTATAGGAGGTGCGTTATACACTTGGCTTTATCGAAACGACCCAAGTTGGCTGATGAAAAACAAACCTAAAGTCACTGCAAAAGTTGAAAATAGGTATGAGCCTGATTACCTATCATGGGACAAGGATAATATTGAACTACTTAACACGTTATTAGCTGAGCAACTCGCCAATCCTGAACGTAACCGACTAAGTAAACATTTTTTCATTAAAAAATTACCCCGCTCAAACTCTGTAGAAAAACATCTATCAGATTTACCCCAGACGGATAAGTGGCTCGATTTACATGCAGAGAGCATTGAGCAATATCAATCATTTCGCCTAACTATAGCGGCTGACAAGCTAAAACAGCAAAATCTACCAGTGCAAAGGTGGCGACTTCTAAGAGTATCGGGTATTCGAAAAGAAAGTCTAACACCCATACTAGACCAGAAAATAATTGAGCTTGAAGCTAGTTAACTACTAAACAATATTTAAATGTAAGTTTTGCAATAAAACTAGTTTGAATTATCGGTGAAGGTTCAAAACTCAAGATTAGATCCACGCATTTAATATGTTTTTAATGTAAGCGTCTGGCAATCCCACCTAGCGCTTCGCAAAGTGCCATGGAAGTAGTTGCTCGATGTTCGGCGCTGGCTTGCTGAACTCATCAAGGCAAGACATCACATACTCGAACACATTGAGGTCGTTGGCTTTTGCGGTTTCGATGATGCTGTAGAGGATGGCGCTGGCATTGGCGCCGGTAGCGGTCTGGCTGAACAGCCAGTTTTTTCTGCCTATCACGAACGGTTTAATCGCGCGCTCAGCGCGATTGTTATCGATATTTAATAATCCGTCGAGTGTATAGCGCGCTAGCTTTTCCCATTGGTTCAAGCAGTATTGAATCGCTTCACCTAATTTGGTTTTCGGTAGCACTTGATGTACTGATTTCTCTAGCCATGTATGGAGCTGGTTGAGCAACGGCAGGCTCTTTTCTTGTCTGGTAAGGTAGCGCACCTCCACCGTTTTATCTTTTAATTGAGTTTCGATGCGATAGAGTTTTTGGATGTGATTGAGTGCCCAGTCTGCTTTGCCGCTGCCTTTTTTACCCGCGCCTTTCTTTGCTTCCATAAACTTACGACGTGCATGGGCCCAGCAACCAATAAGTGTCGCTTGCGTTTGCTCGTAACCTTGATAGCCATCCACTTGTAGATAGCCGCTATAGCCTTGCAGGAAGTCTACTGCGCATTGTCCAGCGCGACTATTGTGATAATCGTACAACACGATATTGGATGTCGCTGTATCGGGGATATTACCGCTAGGTGAATCAGCACCACTGGCATACAACCACATATAGCTGTTCGCTTTTTCAGACTCGACCACTTTTAGCGTGGTTTCATCCGCCGCTATAACGGGTTGCTTTAGCAGATGTTGATGAAGCTGTTCGTAAAGCGGTTTAAACAACTCAGCGCAGCGGACTATCCAATCCGCCATGGTTTTACGGCTTAATTCGATACCGTGCTGTTTGAACATCGCTTCTTGTCGATAAAGCGGTAACCCATACTGATATTTGCTGGTGATGATTTGACTTAACAAGCTTGGCGTTGCGTAGCCTTTGGGGATAACGCTAGGTGGCACCGGCGCTTGTTTGACCGTGTTGCTGATACCGTCCTTTTCACAGGTACGGCACGCATATTTAGGGCGTACATGCTCAATCACGTTGACCTGAGCAGGAATAAACTGAAGCTTCTCTGACTTATCTTCACCAATGCGATGTAATTCGCCCGCACAACAGCCACAGATTTTTTCTTCGTCGCTAATATCGTGAACGATAACTTCACGAGGCAGGTCTTTAGGTAGCGGTTTACGTGTGGGCTTTTTACGAGTATAGCTAATCGTTTCTTCGGCTGTTTCAGCTTCAACAACCAGTTCTTCCGCTTCATTGAACAACTCACCTTGCCCAGGGTGGCCTTCGGTGCTTTTACCAAACTGCTTATGCTGGGCAACGCGGAACTGTTCTTCTAAATAGGCAATCCGCGCGCGCTTCTCTTCAAGAAGCGCTTCAAGTTCAGCGATGCGGGATTGGTATTCTTTCTCGTTCATACCACCATTATCCCGTATTAAGCTGCTGATTGCCTTACATTATTAAGACTATTTCGTGATCGTTAATCGCTACTTATGATCACAGGTTATAAGCCGGATGCGTTGTAGTGCAACGGCTGATGGCCTATGACATCGTAACCCGATAACAGCCATTGTAGCTGTTGCTCACTCATATGCATCTGTTTTAAGTTCGCATCGACAGGCCACTTAAAACGATGCTTCTCGAGGCGTTTATACCAGAGAGCGAAGCCCGTTTTATCCCAATAGAGTATTTTGACCTTATCGCGCTTTTTGTTGCGGAAGACGAACAGTGCATCGCGAAATGGATTCAGGTTCATATCCTGCTCAACAACGACAATTAAGCCATTTATCGATTTGCGGAAATCGACGATATCCATGTACAGGTAAATGTCGGCAGGCTCTACGAACATCTTCATTTGGACAATGCCTTCATCACGGTAGCAATCCAGTGAGGGTTAATATTGATTGGCACGCTAAGTTGAGCATTTCCAAATTGCAGGAGAAGTTCGCCACCCATTGCTTCGGTGTAGGATTCAACCTTCGTGACTTCACGTTTCACCTGAACAAACTTGTTGCTTCTTCGCTGTAACCGAATATCACGACGCCTGGTGTAGTAAGTTTGAACATTAATCTGCTGTTGGCGACAAAAAGCCACTGCGGTGAGCCCGCTTTGCTTTTGCTGCTCGAATAAGTTGAGCCAGTCTTGCACTTCTCTTCGTTGATATTGCGGCATGGTCATTCTCCTTAACAAAAAGAGAACACCATGCCGTAGCTGACTTATGAATTGAACGTGGGGATTACCGGACGGACACGGTCAAATACTGTAATGAAGCCTTGTTCGCTATCATTATGAAGACATAGCTTTAGCATGGATTAAAAAGGGGCAGTAAAATGAATACCTTCAATATCACAATCAAATTTGACCTTAGAGATGACAATATGTCCATGGACAACATTGATGATTTGCTTTTTGAAAATGGCTTTGATGATGCTTTTGTTAGTCACTCAGGTACTGGCCAGATTGAAATCGAAATTAGCAGAAATGCTGAAACTAAAGACATTTTAACAGAATCAATAATACGACAAGTTACTAGTCTGTTCCCAAATTCCAAATTTTTAAACTAATTACTATTTTTGTTTCCAAAATGCCTGAAGTCAGAGCTCAATAGCAAATCCTGCTGTTATTCAGATAGACAATCCCGATAGTTTTTCTATCACTCAGAAGGAGCACGTTGATAATGGGGCGTTCTTCCAGCTTGTTGCGGAGATCCCAGCTGAGCGCTTTGACGAAATAGCAGCAATAGCCGTGAAAGTTAATACCAAACAGGTTAATAAGCCTACAACCAGTCTTTTGGTTAAAGTTGCGATGCCAAGAACTGTGTAAAAGGCACAATATCCTGTTTGACGCTGGCTGCTTCCAACGCTTGCATATATTCATCTCTTCGCTCGACAGGTACGACTGTCCATGGGTAACCACCAGATGCCATCATTAAATTCATGATGAATCTTCCCATTCTGCCGTTACCATCGAAGTAAGGGTGGATGTAGACGAAAATGAAGTGCCCCAGTACCACTCTGACGGCTGCATGCTCCTCTTCTGCGAGTAAGTCAAAGAGAGTCGGCATCATGTCGCGAACTGCTTCTCTGCTTGGTGGAGTATGCATAGACTGGCGAATATAGACAGGCCCTGACCGGTAACCGGCCAAGTCCGACTGTTTTATAATACCGGCCGCAACACTCGGGCCAAATAAGGCGAGATACCAATCGCTGTGCGTCTGTTCCAATACGTCGCCAGGATTCTTACCTTCTAAAACTGCTAACACTGCTTTTTTAACTTCTTGGAACGCATCCCAGTAGCCTTTAGCGGCCATCGCATCTAAGTGTTTTTTACTCTCGTCTGAACCTTCAGCTTGCCAGTTGCCAGAGCGAACCAGTTCAATCAATTCGCGAGTCACTCGATAGCCTTCAATGGACAGTGAGTGGTAGGCGTCTGTAACGTATTTATCTTCCACTTCGGCCATGTAGGTTTCGATGTCGATGGTTTGGCTTGAGGCTAAAGGAAAGTGCGAAATAACATTTTCACGCATTTGTGCCCACATCAACCGCATGCGATTAACATAGGGCGAAACGTCACGACGACCAAAGCTCACTTGCACTTTCTCGGCGAAAGGGTCTTCTTCTTGCACTTTCAAATCGGCCGCTTGCATGCCCTTTAAGATATTGTCAGCAATCAGATCCCGGCCAATATTTCTAAAAGCCCCCACTAATCGGCCGGCAATTACACTGTGATTACCGGCGAGTAAAACGGACAATACGTCGGATGCATCTGTCACCATCGAAAGGGCGGTACGCATTTGGATGGGCGCATTTTGAAACTGATTCGCAGAAGAATAAACAAGCGCTGCCGCTAAGCTGTATACATTGAGCCCGTCTAGGTTTTCAATCTGTTCTGTGGCAGGCATGTTCAACCTGACATCAAAAATCGAGGTGTTGTGCAAAAAGGCGGTGGGTTTATTATTGCCTTTGGGCGAGCGTACGAGCAACTGCTGAGGAACAGTTCTATCGCCGATATGCAGGCTAATTGATTGCTCAGGTGATAAACACCAGGCATTATCGAAACGTTCTGATAAATATGCACCGCAAAAATCCCAGAAAGAAGTATACCAAGATGTACTGTCGCCCGGCTTTTCATCAGGCATAGCCGGTATGTACCAGCCTCGGATGACTTCGCGAATAAACCCATGCTTCAATAACCGCTCTCGATGCACTCTGCTGAGTTGTTTTGACTGGATGGCAACAACCCCAGATTCTTGAAGCTTTTGTAATTGTTCAAGCGAATCTGCTAGTTTTTGTGATATGTCATTCATGTTCGCTCCAACTATTACTTATGATATTTACCAGTTATTGCATTCACCTCTAGGTTTTAGTGTTATATCATTCATAGGTTTTACTGTCACCTCTTTTATAGGTTTTAATGATTTGTTGTTTTTAGGCTTTAATGCTCATTAGCTTAAAGAAGGCATACAAGAAACAAAGCTTTCCGGCCATAATCCTTCCAAAAGAAGTACAGATTTATAACCGGAGATTCAGGTTGACCGATAAGAAGTGAATTCATCTGGTTGCAAACTTTATTTTAAAACGTATACACCGAGACTCGTTAGATTAAAGAGGCAGTTGCAATTTTTATTTAAAAAACGTCCAACCTAAGTAATTGAGTTACAATACCTGCTAGTTGCAAACTTTATTCATCATCTACAGCAGGGCGCGATTTCTCGTAGGCGCGTTCTAGTTCAGTTTGGTTACATGGGTATAGACCATTGTGGTTGAGGTCTAGAGCTATTGCATTATTCATACTGGAATAGGCAGTTAACAAGAGTTTGGAAAGCGGGACAGCAGCAAAGCCTTTATCATAAGAGGATTACGAAGCTGATTGAGATTTGCTCAGCTTTATAGTATGATAGTTTTTTGTTGTGTTTTGGTGGCATGAATTACATTAATTGAAAATAAAGTATGACACTCTTTAAGTATGTTGTTCATTTCATGTTTATATAAATCAACAGCTTAATGAGTGTTTAAGTATGATGCTTTATTGTATGTTTACAATTCGTGCTCACAAACAAAGCCTGCGACTGACAAAAGCGCAGGCTTTTTTATTTTCGATAGGCGAGTATTGGCTGCTAATTAAGTCGCTTTCCTGCAAGTCCATGCCTCACTATTATTTCACTTCTCTTTCCACCACTCTCACTTCATCGATAAACCTTCTCCATCCGTCTTACTTTGTTAGGTAAGGCAGTTGTAAAACGAGGAGTAAGGTCATACCTATAAGTCATACCAAGTTTCAACATTGCGAGGCAACATGGCTATCCCATACTCACTGCTAGATTTAGCGCCAATATCTGAAGGGTTTGGCGTAAAAGACGCGTTAAACAATTCGAAGTTAATGGCTGTGGAAGCTGAGCGCTGTGGCTATGAACGTGTGTGGTTAGCCGAGCATCACGGCATGCGTGGTGTTGCCAGTTCTGCCACCTCAGTAGTGTTAACGCACATTGCTAACGCCACCGCTACCATTAAAGTTGGTGCGGGCGGTATTATGCTGCCTAACCATGCACCTTTGGTCATTGCTGAACAGTTTGGCACCTTGGCTGAATTATTTCCCAATCGCATAGAGCTTGGACTTGGCCGTGCACCAGGCACTGATATGGCAACCGCACGCGCGCTTCGTCGTAATTTGCAAAGCGATGTGGACAGTTACCCGGAAGATATTCAAGAACTTCAGCACTACTTGGGTACACCGCAAGACGGGCAGCCAATTGTTGCAGTACCTGGGGCAAATACTCATGTCCCCCTGTGGTTGCTTGGCTCTAGCTTATACAGTGCCCAAGTGGCGGCAAAAATGGGGTTGCCATATTCGTTCGCCTCGCATTTTGCGCCCGATGCGCTATTCGATGCGCTTCATGTGTACCGCAATATGTTCAAACCGTCGCCTCAGTTATCAGTGCCAAAAGCGATGGCTGGTGTAATGGTGGTGATTGCTGAAACCGATGAAGAGGCTGAATTCCTATTTACGTCAGTGAAGCAGCAATTTATGAACATGCGGCGTGGTCTTAATAGGCCTTTCGCTAAGCCTATGCCTGACTTTGACGAATATTGTACGGCGACTGACGAAGCAATGTTATCGAATGTATTGAGGTATGCGTTGGTAGGGTCGAAAGAAACGGTGCAAAACAAGCTAGCTCAGTTTGTTGAAGCGACGGGTGTTGATGAAATTATCGTGTCGATGCCGATTTACGATATAGAAGCGCGCTTGTTTAGCGTTAACGCATTTGCGGAAATCGCATCTTAGTTTTTAGACAGCTATTCCCAGTATTGAATATTTGGTTATAACTTCCACTATGAATGACCTTCGAATAACTTTATGATACGTCTATATGTGCGTATTTTCAGTTAGTTGTGTTAGGTTCACAGTTATGACAAAGGTCTGGTTTTCCCTTCTTTTAGCTTTATCTTCTTTGATGTGGGGCACTAGTGCTGCTTTTGCGAAAGAAACCCTGGACCTAATTGTTCTTGAAACTCTGCCTGTTCCAATTGTCGCTGATTCGCGGGCCGAGTTCGAAAAGGAACTTGCGCGAATTATGCCCGATCACGAGATTAACGTAACATCGTATAACGCCGAAGGCTCTGAAGTTCGTGCTAAGGAGATACTTACCGAGCTTGCACAAAACCCAGCGCCTGACCTTATTGTATCGGTGGCGACCCTTGCCACCAGAGCGCTGAATGCGTCTGAAGCGTTTGTTGATGTACCTAAGCTGTTTATGGCGGTCTCAGCACCGGTTGAAGAAGGAATAGTTTCTGCTATTGGTGCGGTTAGTGAACGCAACATGACGGGCGAGTCACACGTGCTAGACGCAAAGGTAAAGCTAGATATGTTAGAGGGCGTGCTCAGAGCGTCTAAGCCCTCATCGCTTTTTACCATCGGTCTAGTCCATTCTACATACCCATCGTCAAGCAACTTGGTTAATCAACTTCTGGCACTGAATGATGACTACGAGAACATAAATCTTGTTGCTGTTAGTACACCGTATATAGAAGGCGATGATGGACTGGTTGAAATGACTGACAGCATCATCAACAGCTTGCAGCAAAAAACAAACGAGCTGGATGGTTACTGGCTTTCATCTGGGCCGCTCGCGGAATCGAATGGCTTAGTAACAAAGGTAAAAGAAGCTACGGGACTGCTTCCTTTATTTGCAGAAAGCATTTCCTCTGTGAAAGAAGGTGCGCTTCTTGGCGTAGTATCTGAGCCAGCGAGTATTGGCAAATCAGCTGCAAGAAAAGCCAAGCTAATTCTTGAGAAAAAATCGGCGAGGGACATTCCCGTTGATAAAATGGATACGTACACTGTAGCGGTAAATGTGTCTACAGCAATCAAACTGCAGTTACCCATTCCTTCAAATTACTTGAAGCTGTCGAAAAAACATGTGTATCAATAAGGCCTAATTAGAAGTAAGTATGCGGATTAAATCGAAACTGCTGGTTATCTACATTCCAATTTTATTAATTGGTATGGCACTTACAGGGTATTGGGCTTATTTGACGGCGTACGATTCAGTACGCGAAAGAGAATATCAGCTCCTCACTCAGACGCTTACATTAAACGTTTTAGAGATCATTGACGAAAGACGTGAACTGCTTATTGAGTCGGGCCTAGAGAATGTGCCTGTGTTTCGCGAGGCCTATCAAAAGGAAGTGTTTGAAGAGCTAAAGTCGTTGCAGCAAGCCACCGACCGCCACTTTGCGATCAGTGACAAGAGTGCCGATACTGTGGTGTTTAGTACGATGGAGCACACTGTGGTTCCTAATGTCGAAGATGCGACAATCGCAACCATTGCCAGTCGTAAGGTCGCCTTTGGTGAGTCGAATATTAACGATGCTGACGTGTTATTTGCGTGTGCGGAATTTGCGCCATGGAATTGGAAAGTTACCGTATTACAGCCTGCTGACGCACTGCAATCTTTCCTATCTACTATTGCGTGGCTAACGTCATTAGTGACGCTATTTGCTGTCGTTATTGTCAGTTTGCTTATGGGAAGAGTCACACAGGTGTTTGTTGTTTCTCCTATCGAAAAAATAAAATCAGCAGCAAGTCGCATTGCGGTTGACCATAAGAAGGTCAGTATAGACTTACAGCAAAACGACGAGTTAGGTAGTTTAGCGCGAGACGTTGAGGCAATGTCTGGTGAAATAGAGCAATACGTTGCTCAAGCTCAGCAAGCAAACCGCGCAAAAACGGATTTTCTTGCAGTAATGAGTCATGAAATTCGCACCCCACTGAACGGTATTCAGGGATTAGCAACGCTACTTCTTGATACGCAACTGTCGGATAAACAGCATCAGTATGCCAGCGATTTGAAATCATCGGCGTCTATTCTAGCGACCGTTATCAACGATGTTCTGGATCTCTCAAAAATTGAATCAGGTATGTCAGAAGTTGACGTTACAGAGTTCGATCTTGACGCAATGCTGAATGACCTTATTACGCTACTGGGTACCAATGCTAGCGCCAATAGTACGCGTTTGGTTTACAAAAGTAAGAACATGGAATCGGTGGCAGTAACCAGTGATATTACGAAGTTACGCCAGATAATCATTAACTTGGTGAGTAACGCAATTAAGTTTACTCATAAGGGCACGGTGACTATTTCCGCCAAACTCAAACAGCCTTCACAGGATACCGTGAGCGAGAACCATTTGGTAATTGCGGTTAAAGATACCGGTATTGGTATTGAGCCAGACAGACTCGAGCATATTTTTGATAAGTTTACGCAGTCCGATTCATCAATTACGCGTAAATACGGTGGCACTGGGCTAGGTCTTGCTATTGCAAAGCAGCTTGCACAAATATTAGGTGGTGATATTAAGGTGGTGAGCAAAGTAGGCGAAGGTTCATGTTTCACCGTTACCGCCAAGGTGCAGAGTCGTCGCGTGGTGGAGTCGTCGGCCGATTCGGATTCCGCGCGACAAGCAGAGCGCGCTAGCTTACCAGAAGGTATTAAAGTTCTGTTGGCTGAAGATAATGCCATTAATGCTGTGGTAGCACAGGCACTCTTAGAACAGCTGAAATGTGATGTTGAGCACGTTGATAATGGACTGAAAGCCGCTGCACGAGTAGAAGAGGGCGGTATTGATGTTGTTTTCATGGATGTGCACATGCCAGTGATGGACGGCATTGAAGCGACAAAACGCATTCGAAAGCTTGATGGAGAGCTTAGCAAAATCCCGGTTATAGGGCTTACCGCCGAAGCATTCAAAGAGCGGCACGTGTCATTTAAAGAAGCGGGGATGGACGACATCGTTACCAAACCTGTCACCGTTGAGGCACTGCAAGAAAGTTTGTCAAAACTGGCGCTTAATCAAGAAGTCACTGATAATAGTTAAAGTGATGCAGCTTCAGTAATTTGAAGTTGTAAGAGCCCGTGGGTGATTTCACCATGGGCTAATATATAGATGCTTTAACAGTAACTTATTGCTTAAGGTGGCGTGTGCAAATCAATAAACCCCGCGAGCTACTTCGGCTGAGAATTGCGCTGATCATTGGTGCTCTACTTGTGCTTGCCTTTATGGCTGCTGACTTGATGCTATTACCAAGCAGCATGTACGAGCTGTACATATTCGATCGCTTACTTCTTCAATTCCCTATTATACTCGTCGTTGTTGTACTCTCCTTCTGGCGCAGGTTCATTCAGCATCGAGCCTACATTTTCGCAGGGTTACTTATTGCGCTTTCTTACAGCAACTACTGGTTAATATGGGTTTGCTGGGAAGAGCACAGCTTCATTTTCCCCTACGAGGGCACCATTTTATATGCTTTCTTCTGTGTGTTTGCGCTGGGCATTGCCTTTAAATTAGCGCTAGCAGCCAACGTCATCAACATTCTGGGTTTTTTGGGGTTAATGTGGGTTGCGCCGGTTTATGGTGACAGAGTTCCAATTTCAATGGCATTTGTATCTGGGTCTTTGTTTATTTGTGTCTATGCCCGTTATCGGTTAGATCGCAGCGTACGCATGTTAAAAGAAACCAATGACAGGCTACTTAAACTTAGCAAATTTGACCCCTTATCTGATTTATTGAATCGGCGTGCGTTACGAGAGCAGAGTGAAAAACTGTTGGCGTTGAGTAAGCGTCATAAAGTGTCGATGGCCGTGATGATGCTCGACTTAGACGACTTTAAAAAATATAACGACTGTTTTGGTCATCAGCAGGGGGATGAAGCCATAAAAATACAAGCCCGCATTATGAAGCAGGTCTTTAAGCGAGAGACAGACATATTAGGTCGGTACGGTGGGGAAGAGTTTATTGTTGTATTGAGCGACATTCAGAAAGAACAAGTTGAGAAGCACTGTGATGCACTTTTGAATAAGTGGACAGAAGCAGCACTAGAACATGCACAAGATGCAAAGCATCCTTTAATGAGTTGTTCCATTGGTGTGGTGTTTGCCAAGTCGGCCGAGAACATGTCTATTGATTGCCTTATTGACGAAGCAGATAAAGCACTTTACGAAGCAAAAGAAAAAGGTAAAGCCCAGTTTGTATTAAATCAGGCGCAGTGCTTAGAATAACACTGCGCTTTTTCACGATTGGCTTACAGCTTCACAATCATCTTGCCGGTGTTCTTGCCTTCAAACAACATATTTAGGCCCTTCTCGGCGTTCTCTAAGCCTTCCACAGTGTGTGCACGGTACTTGATTTTACCTTGTTGAACATAAGGCGAAAGCTTTTGCAGTAGTTGTGGAATTTCACCCCAGTGATCAGGCATAGCAAAACCGCGAATGTTAATTCGCTTTTTAATCAGCGGGATCCAGTTCGGGCCCGGTGACGGCTTTTCAGACTGGTAATCGGCAATCATTCCACATACCACAATTCGGCCATGGGCATTCATTCTATTAAAAATGTGCTGCTGAATAGGACCGCCCGTATTTTCAAAGAAGACGTCTATTTTATTTGGTGTTAGTTCGGCTAACTTTTCTTCTAAATTGTCGGTTTTGTAGTTTATAGCGCCATCAAACCCAAGCTCGTTAACAATCCAATCGGCTTTGTCTTCGCTTCCTACTACGCCAATTACACGCAGCCCGTCTGCTTTAGCAAGCTGACCTACAATTGAGCCTACAGAACCTGCTGCACCCGTAACAATAAGTGTCTCACCTTCTTTGGGCTCGCCAAAATTATATAAACCTGTTGTGGCCGTTAGGCCTGGTAGTGCAAAAACACAAAGGGCCATTTCCTCAGTAATGCCAGGCTGAAGTTTGTTAAAACCAGAACCGTCGCTGAGCACATATTCACTCCAGCCAGTCATTCCCATAACTTTGTCGCCAACCGAAAAATTAGGGTTGTTAGACTCAACCACTTCGCCCACACCGCTTGAGCGCATTACATCGCCAAGCTCCACAGGTGGAATATAACTCTCTCTGTCTTCACTCATCCAACCTAACATCGCAGGGTCTAAAGACATGTGAGTTTGCTTTATCAAAATTTGACCGTCTTTAGGCGTGGGAATTTCGAGCTCTTTGCTTTCAAATAAATGTGGCCCAATTTTTCTGTCATGGGGGCGATTAACGAGTGTAATTGCTTTGTATGTTGACATGGTGTCCTCCTGTTACAAGCACAAATGGTCGACGTCTTATCGAATGTAAAAGCGCATCGCTAAACACGGTTACATCTGCGCTGTTTAAAATAGGGTGGGGGTTATAGACATAAACACAACCTATAACACAGCTTGTTTATAAATTTGAGTGAAACCTTTTTGCATTTCCAATAGGTGTTAGTGATAGTTAATTAAAATGGCGTTAACAAGATTGAGATCTTTTGTTAACGTCGTTTTATCAAAGTTGTTTATAAATGCGTCGAAGTTGTAGCTATAATTGTAAAAAATGCGATAAAAGTGCGTAAATGGCGTTTACTTGCATTGAACAAAAGTACTCAGATCCGTAGAATGCCCGATGCAATTTTCCCCTTTTACAATGAGTATCTTATGAAGCAACAGTTTTCTTTACGTGCCTCAGTTTGCTTAGCGCTTGCTACCTTAGCCTCTTCTTCTGCGCTGGCAGCTGGTTTCCAAGTTAATGAACACAGTGCAAACGGTCTAGGCCGTGCCATGGCTGGTCAAGCGGCTAAGCCAGAGAATGCCTCCATTTTAGCAACTAACCCTGCAGCGATTGGTGTATTTAAAGAAGCTGAGTTCAGTGCATCAGTAAGCTTTATCGATCCGAACGTAGATATCGATGGTGATGTTAGCTATGCGTTAGGCGAAGCCCCAGTTGGCCAACCTATGCCAGCAGCAGAAGACAACATTGCAGATACTGCTTTTGTTCCAGGATTCTTTTATGTAAGCCCAATTAATGAAAAGCTATCTGCTGGTGTAGGTGTATTCACAACCTACGGTCTTCGTTCAGATTACTCTGATGATTTCGGTGCGCTGCATTTTGCTGACACAGCTGAAGTAAAAACGGTAACCCTAAACCCTGCTGTATCTTATAAAGTGAATAAGCAGCTTATGGTAGGTTTTGGTTTAAACATCACTTACGCTGAAGCTGAAATTGGTTCTGGCGTATCAAACACGCTAGCGGGCACTGTTGCAGGCCTAGCGCCAACAGCAGAAGCGTTAGGTATTACATTACCTACGCTTACTCCTGGCAATTCACTGTTTAGCATGGAAGGTGACGATTGGGGCTATGGTTGGAACGCCGGTATTTTCTGGCAACCAACGGATATGACTAATGTTGCGCTTTCATACCGTGCAGAAACGAAACTAGAACTAGAAGGCGCGGTATCTTCAGAGACGCCAGTGTTTCCTATCAACTTAAACCAGCCTGGTAGTCTAGATTTGAACCTTGCTGCGATTACAGAGCTAGCGATTGATCAAAAAATTGACAATCAGTGGTCTGTACAAGCAAGTGTTACTTTCACTGACTGGAGTACGTTTGAGAAGCTTGAAGCTAACCTAGAAGACGGCATCGATTTCCTAATTAAAGAAGAGAATTTCGACGACTCATGGCGTGCAGCGCTTGGTGTAACTTACATCCTAAACGATGAAATTACCCTTCGTGCTGGCTATGCTTATGATGACGGTGTGGTATCGGTAGAAAACCGCTCACTAAGTATCCCAGATACAGACCGTCATTGGTTCTCTGGTGGTATGACTTACACGGTTAGCGAAGATACATCAATAGACGTGGCTTACGTATTCATAGATGGCCGTGAAGCGAATATCGACAAAGATAGAACGATTCTAAGCAATGTTCTTCCTGGTACTGACTTTACCACTAACTTCTCAGGCACACAGTCAGCTACTGCGCACATTCTAAGTGTTCAAATGAACACTCGCTTCTAATTTCAAAGAAGCCAAGTTAAATAAGAAAGGCAGCGTATTTACGCTGCCTTTTTGGTAATGACCTATGCACACTGGTATAACGTCGCATTTTTTATGTGCGATGGGGTTCTTGTGCGCTGTTTAACGACTAAATTTGCGCAAATAAATCTTGAAGACATGTAATTGCTGCGCCGATTTTTGCAGGCATTAGCTCCCTTTTCGGTGTAACCGCATAAACCGTATAATCTGGTAACTCCCAGTCAGTGAAGAGCTGCTTCATTTCACCAGACTTTAATAGATGTCTCACTTCTGGTTCGGGAAGAACCGCATAGCCAACACTATCTTGAGTAAGTTTAATCAATGTCTGCATTGAGTTGACATCAATGCGTTGTGTATCCAATTCATACTCGCCTTCGCTTTCGTGCTTCATGACGTATTCTTCAATATGTCTGTGAGCAATGTATGTATGCGCGTTAAGCGCTTCAGGCGAAGTCAGAGTTTCGTTTGCAAGTGGATGGTCTGCAGAGACACATAAAATGCGCTTCCAGGTCGCGAGTACCAAACTGCTGAAATTTGTATCTGAGACTGGGGCGAAGCAAAGAACAAGATCGGCACTAGAAGCGATAATGTCTTTAGGCTCGTCAGTTACGGTTAAAGAAATAGTTATTTTAGGAAATTCTTCACAAAGCTTTTTCAGTGGCTCGCTTAACAGTCCTCCGCCAAAACCCTCCGGCGCGATGATGTTTATTTTACCTGTGGGATCATCCTGCAGACTTTCAATTTTTTGCTGGGCAAGTTCTGCGTTTTGTAGCATTTGCTTACTGGTTTCGTAATAGATGCGCCCTGCTTCCGTTAGGCTCAAGCTTCGGGTATTTCGATTAAAAAGGCTAAGGCCGATATCGTGTTCTAGCTTTCTTAACTGCTGACTAATAGCAGAGACAGTCATGTGCAGCTCTCTCGCAGCTACACTCATGCTACCGCTATCTGTTACTGCAACAAAAACCTGAAGAGAGCGAAGTAATTTAGTATTCATGGCGCTTAGTTAATCCTTTTTATTGGCCGCAGTATTTTGACTCTTCATTTGTAGCAAATTAACGACGGAAATAGTCGAATTCTACCGTATTTTAACGTTGATGAACGCTTTTGAAGCACGTCTTTACGCAATGCTTACAATGGAAAGTTATGCATTCTCTTCGCATTTGTAGCTAAAAGTAATTTTAGGGATCACCTTGTTTTAAAGATGTTTTCTTTATGTTTTTAAATGGTAAATTATTGAAATCCAGCGTTTCTTTGCCCGATTAAAGTGCTAGTTTAATTATTCACTAACTATGCAGCTGAGAATCGCGAATGAAACAGTTTACTTTGATGATTATTGTTCTGCTCTCCACCTCGTGGATGGGCGGTTGTACTTCTACTAAAACGTCCGTTGGCGCTTCATACGGGCCCGCCGCGTTCTCACAGCCTGCGTTTACTGCTGTTACCGTAGCCTACGCACCCGAAATGCAGGGTATCCTTAACCGTATTGAGCAAGATCCCAATGCATCCATTCACACAACCACAACCATCAAAGGCGTTACGTATCGCATAGGTACCTATCACGACGAGCCAATATTAATATTCGCTACTGGAATGAGCATTGCAAACGCTGCTATGACTATGCAGATGGCGTTGGATTACTTTCCGGTTAAGCAAGTGGTTTACATGGGGATTGCGGGAGCGGTTAACCCAAAATGGCAACCGGGTGACGTCATTGTTCCGGCGCGTTGGTACTACCATGATGAGAGTGTGTACACCAATGAAGATCCGAATGCTCCGGGGGAATACATACTGCCTGAATATTATGCAAAGTTCATTGAAGAGCAAGATGAACGCCGCGCTAAAGATCCTCACACACCAAAATATAAGCCCTTTCACTTCATTCATCCTGACGAAG
Organism: Alteromonas sp. DY56-G5; assembly: GCF_041414725.1. NCBI lineage: Bacteria > Pseudomonadati > Pseudomonadota > Gammaproteobacteria > Alteromonadales > Alteromonadaceae > Alteromonas > Alteromonas sp. DY56-G5. The sequence goes on from NZ_JANHZQ010000001.1 coordinate 75,598, forward strand.
TGCTTATTGTGAAAGAGGGGATGGATAAACCACAAGATACCGCCTATTTCAGCGCGACACCGCGTCTTTTAACTGCGGCGAAACAAGCTATGAGCACTATGCCAACGCAGCGCGTGCTTGGTGAGCGGGATGCCGAGCTCTTTGTAGGCGGAAATGGTATTACCGGGTCTGTCTTTATGGATAACCGCGAGTATCGAAAGTGGACAAGAGACGTGTTCAATGCCGAAGTAACAGAGATGGAGTCAGCCGCAATAGGTCAAGTATGTACCGTTAACGACGTTGACTGGATTATTGTTCGAGCTATTAGTGATTTGGCTGGCGGTCAAGAAGGCGTTAACGTTGAGAACAAGTACGACCAAGAAGTGTCGCGAATTGGCGCTAACGTTCTGTTTTCTGTATTAGATACACTCGCTGAGGACGAGTAGTCGATACTATGGCAAACATTGAGGCAACGTTGCTTCTTTGCATATGAATGTTAGTTTCAAAACTAAGCCAATCGCGACAGCCTAAAAATAAGTAGGCGGATAGAGAAGGTAAACATTACGCGCTATCCGCCTTTCTTAGGTGCTTCTAACGCTATCAACTGATCGCCAGCGAGCAAACCGTTGACGTGGTGGGACTAGCGAATGGTTCTGACCATATTTATGGTATTTGTCGCAAGTTTTACTTCAACCAGAAAAACAATGAGCGCACTGATTAGAAACATCATAGCCAGTATGAACAATACGATGACTGGTGTTTTTAAATCGACAACCCATAGCGACCCAGAAAACAGCGCCATAATGACGGTACACACCATTAGCCCAGCGGCGACACACAGCCCAATCGCCCAGTTAATCACTTTTACCCTGCGCCATAGCACCTTAATTTCTTTCTTTGAGCGATCGACAATATGCGGGTCTGAAAGGGTATGAATCTGTCTTTCTGCCACCCTCACCCTGTCGGATATTCGGCCCAGCCGAGACGACATAACATTGAGGAAGCCCGCAATACCGGTAAGTAAAAATACGGGGGCAACAGCGAATTCGATAAGCTGTGAAAGACTAGGAATAAGTGTGTCCAATGGTTCCTCCAGCGAACAAAGTTTGATGTTCTTACTTTAGGCAAAGAGTGATTAACCCGTTGCTGCAATCTACTAACGTACTGCCAGTCTATATGCGTTAGATACACGTAAATTAGAAATAGTGTATAAAACTAAGACTTGTGTTGTGACAGTAAAGTCTGCGAACTGCAAAGTCTACGCCAACGCTTAAATCAGAGATATGACGTAATTGTCAAAATGCCGCAACAGTTTAGCGAGTTTTAACCCATTCTTGCCTAAATTAACGATACACTAGCATCAGTTGCTAAAAAAACATTTTGTCATCATAAGGATAGATAATGCGCTTTGCCCCAAGCTTTCCTCTGTCGTTGCTAGCTGTGTCTCTGCTTTCGCATGCAGCCACTGCTCAACAAACCAATGAAATAGAAAGAATTGAAACCACGTCTTCTCGTATACAGGGAAATATGAATGCTTCCGGTTATGCAGTGTCGTCTATTTCAGAAGAAACGCTTTCGCTGCTTTCATTTCAACATATCCAAGAGTCGCTGAATTACATTGCGGGTGCCGGCGTACAGCGGGGCAATGGGCAAGAGTATTTACCTGCCCTTCGTTCGCCAGTGTTAACCGGCGCTGGAGCGTGCGGCGGAATTTTAGCAGCAGAAGACGGTATTGCGTTGCGCGCAGCAGGTTTTTGCAATATTAACGAGCTGTTTGAAGCACACGGTGAAATTGCACAGCGTATTGACGTGATAAAAGGCCCTGCGTCAGCGCTTTATGGCTCTAATGCGATACATGGTGTGATTAATGTGGTTACCCCTGACACAACCCAAGGCGACGGAGAGCTTAGCGTTGATTACGGGTCTTATGGGTTTCATCGCGTAAAGCTTAAAGAAGGGAAAGACTTTGGTCACAGTGGCGTGGGTATCGCCGCCAGTGTTACCAGAGATACAGGATATCGAAATGAAGAGGGCGTTGACCAAGAGAAAGTCTCGCTTCGCCACAGGCTAGAGTGGGACAGCACGGTTATCACGAGCGGCCTTACCTATACCCATCTGGACCAAGAAACTGCCGGCTACATCGAAGGGTTTGAAAGCTACAAAAATACACAAATAGCCAAAAGCAACCCAAACCCCGAAGCGTTTCGAAAAGCAGAAAGTTTTAGGCTATGGAGCAAGTTCGATACTAACTTTAGCGGTGGTCATGCACTGTCGATTACACCTTACGTACGCAACCAGGACATGCGTTTCCGTATGCACTTTTTACCTGGCAAACCCCTTGAAACGAATACTCAAAAAGGCGTTGGTGCGCTGTCTCAGTTCAATTACGTCATCAATGACAGCCTAAGTGCGGATATAGGATTAGACGTAGAATACACAGAAGGTGAATTAACCCAGTCACAAGATAGCGCTATAGAAGGGTCTGCCTTCTTGGTTGAAACCATACCTGTAGGAAAGCACTATGATTATGATGTAGATGCCACGCTATTTGCGCCTTTCTTTACCTTCAATTGGCATGCTGAGCGTTGCGCTATTTCTGTCGGCGGGCGCTTTGAGTCTATGCAATACGACTACACCAACAATATGAATGTTGGTCGTGTACGCGAAGATGGCACAGAGTGCGGTTTTGGCGGCTGCAGATATTCCAGACCAGCAGACAGTGAAAATGATTTTGATAACTTTAGTCCGAAGCTTTCACTTCGTTATCAACTTAATCCTCAAACCCAGTTATTTGGCGGCATCGCAAGAGGCTATCGCGCGCCTCAGGCAACAGAGCTGTATCGTTTGCAGCGTGCACAGACTGTTACTGATCTTGACTCGGTAACGGCCGATAATATCGAGATGGGCGTTACAGGAACACTATTTGACGGCAGCTATACGCTTAGCCTTTACAGCCTACAAAAAGATAATGTGATTTACCGCGACAGCGACTTTTTCAACGTAAGCAACGGCGAAACGTGGCATAGAGGCGTAGAGCTTACTTTTGACCAACCGTTAAGCGATATACTGCGCTTAGATTTTGCTGGTACATACGCAAGGCATACCTACGAGCACAGTCAGCTCTCAGGTGAACAAGACATTAAAGGTAATGATATTGATACTGCGCCAAAGCTTCAGTTTAACGCTCGTTTAAGCTTTGAGATGTCGAACAAAGTACAAACGCAGCTAGAGTGGCAGCATGTTTCCAGCTATTTCACCGACGCTGAAAATCTCAACGAGTACGAGGGGCATGACTTGTTACATGCGCGTGTACGTTACAGCGTAAACGAAGACGTTACATTGTATGCGCGGGTTAACAACGTATTGGATACGGACTACGCTGAACGCGCTGATTTTACTAGCTTCACAGGCCCTCGCTACTTTCCGGGGCGGCCTCGCAACTACATGATAACGGCATCGTTTACCTTATAAGCTTAAATAGACATATGTAATAGATTACTATTAACCCCAGAAATACAGACTATTGCCGTGATTTGCTTGTACCCCAGCGGCATCAGGCGTAGTCTGTAGGCATCAGCATGGGTCTCAGTCACGCCATGTATAGCGCTTGGAAAGGTCAGGCGACATACGTGGAATGATTGTTAATAGGTATACCCATGCAAAAAATAGTAATTGTTGGTGGCGGTGCTGGTGGTCTTGAATTAGCCAGTCGCTTAAGCCGCACCCTCGGGAGAAAGAAACAAGCCGAAATTACCCTCGTCGACCGCAGTCGAACCCATATCTGGAAGCCGCTATTACACGAAGTGGCCGCCGGTGTAATTGATAAGCATTCAGACGGTGTGGACTACGCCATCCACGCTGTAGCTCACCACTACCGCTTTCAATTAGGTGAAATGTGCTCGCTTAACGCGCAAGCGCAAACCATAACCTTGTCGCCTTTAATCGATGAAGAAGGGACTAAGGTTTTGCCTGAACGCGAGATTCATTATGACCAGTTAGTGCTGGCGGTTGGCAGCGTGAGTAACGACTTTGGCACACCTGGCGTTGCTGAGCACTGCTACTTTCTTGACTCGTTAAAGCAAGCTGAACGTTTTCACAGAGCGCTTCTTAATCAACTAATCCGCATCAATCAGCAAGAAGATAAAGACGCCAAAATTGATGTCGCTATTGTCGGGGCAGGAGCAACAGGTACTGAGCTCGCCGCTCAACTTCACCATGTGGCGAATTTGTCCAAGGCTTACGGAATGCCAGACATGTCAGCTTCTCGTCTTAAGATTACGATCGTAGAAGCGGGAGAGCGTATATTGCCTGCGCTACCTGAGCGTATAGCAAACTCTGCAAGAAAAGCGCTCCATAAGTTGGGCGTAGACATTAAAGAGCAAACCATGGTGGCAGAAGCCGACGCGAAAGGGCTGATCACAAAAGACGGTGGTCGGATTGACGCTGATTTAATGGTGTGGGCTGCGGGGGTGAAAGCACCGGACTTCATAACAAAGCTTGCGCTTTTTGAAACGAACAGAGCCAATCAAATTCTTGTTGATAAGCAGCTTCGCAGTTCATCTCATAAGAATATTTGGGTGTTAGGCGATTGCTGTGGTTTCCAGCAGGAAAATGGGAAGTGGGTGCCGCCTCGAGCGCAGTCTGCCCACCAAATGGCGGATATTGTTGCGCATAATATAACGTCGTTATTTACTCAAAAAGACACGAAAGATTTTACTTACAAGGACTATGGATCCTTGGTTCACTTAAGTAAATACAGCACTGTTGGAAGTTTAATGGGCTCACTGTCAAACAGCAGTATGTTTATAGAAGGGCGTCTAGCCAAGTTGGTTTACGTTTCTTTGTATAATATGCACCAGTTTGCAGTACACGGAAAAATTAAAGGTGCTCTAAAGCTCCTTGTGAAGAAGTTAAGTCAGGCCATCAGCCCTAAGCTGAAGCTTCACTAACCACATATAAAAAAAGCCCCATGTTTGGGGCTTTCTCAAATCATAAATTTAGTTCGCTGGGACCAAACGTAAATAGCTATTGTTTCACGCCTTCAACGTGAAGCTCTAATTCTACCGTTTGCGACGCTGGGCCTAAATCATAGTCGATGCCATAATCTTTAAGTGCAATCGTCGTTGTGCCCATGAATCCTGCACGATAGCCACCCCATGGGTCTTTGCCTTCGCCAATCTTTTTGGCTTCTATAGTGATAGGCTTTGTCACACCGTGAAGCGTGAAGTCACCCATTACATCCATCATGCCATTGCCTTTATCGACAATTTTTGTGCTGACAAACTTCGCCTCTGGAAAGTCGTCAACGTTTAAGAAATCGTCGCTCTTAAGGTGCTTGTCACGCTCTGCGTGGTTTGAGTCGATACTGTCGGTATCGATAGTCACCATAATTTTTGCTGCACTAGGTGCTGCGTCGTCGTAACTAAAAGTACCTTTAAAATCGTTGAAGCGACCAGTAAGCCACGAGTAGCCCAAGTGTTGAATTTTAAAGTTGATAGACGCGTGGGCGCCTTTGCTATCAATCACATAATCTGCGGCGTTAGCGGTGCTTAAAGACAGCGCAGCGGCCAAGGCAAGTGTTAACTTCTTCATCATTTCTCCTTTTTCCTCAATATCATCGAAGCCGTAACATCTGCTTCAGTGTGTCATCGTTACGAATAAAGTGGTGTTTCAGCGCAGCCAGCGCGTGAATGATCGCCAATACAATCACTGACCACGCAATATAAAAATGGGCCTTTCCTGCAATGTCTTCTTGATTTTCAAAGAACTCGCCCATTGCAGGTACAGAAAACCAATTAAATACGTCGATGCTTCTTCCATCGGCCGTTGAAATTAAATAGCCGCTCGCGAATAGCATGATAATCAAGGTGTACAAAAGCCCATGACCTATGCGACTTAACCTTTTTTCTAACGGGGTGCCATGTGACGGCGGCCGTGAAGTAACAACGCGCGTGACTAAGCGAATAACAGTGATGGCAAGCAAAATTAATCCAACACTCTTGTGCCAATGCGGTGCCGTCTTATACCAGTCGCTGTAATATGTGAGGTCGACCATCCACAGCCCTGAAGCAAACATGCCGACAATGGCAATAGCAGATATCCAATGCAAAAAAACTATAGGTCTGGACCATCTTGGTTTCATATCACTTCCGTTATTACTTACTTGCAATCAGGTTGTTTAGACATTCAGTTAATCGCGTTATCTCAACCGCGAAATGACCGCTGAAAAAGCACCTCATGCATCAATTGAATCTAGTGTATTTCTAATTACGTTGGCTAAACATTACATTTAATGGGAGTGTTCGTTCTTGTTTTTAGAACGGATGTACAGAAAACAACCCACCAAATCTGAATCGCGACACGGCTAGTTTTCTAAGACATGTCGTTTAATGGTCGATAAATTGCGCTAAACACCTCTATTAAACGCGCTAAATACTCTTATAGTTTAAATAGGCAGTAACAAAAGTGGCTGCTTTGCTTCAATGTTGTTTAGTTCAGTAGAGGTTGTACGCTTTGCGCGTTTCGTACGTTTTGTTGGCCGTTATTCTGCCAGCGTTATTTTCATCACTAGTATCCGTCTCCGCATTGGGAGAGGGAAGAAGTGTGCAAAATATTGCGGGGCAGTCGAACAGTGCAAATACGCTCTCACCCCTCATTAGCGACTGGGAAAGCTCCGCTTTTGAAGTGTCTGACGACGACATTGATGATGGCATTTCGCTTGTCGACATCACCAGCGGCTTGGAAAAATACCGGTTTTCGGCTGGTAAAACGATTGATGCAAAAGCCTTTACTAGGCAGCGCGATAATATCATTCGAGGACCACCTTCTTTCACTTAATCATTAAAAAACTGAATTTTTTATTTTTGATTAGGAGAAAGGTATGCACGCCTTAAATCTATATAAAACCGAAGCTATCGATACTTTGGCATGGCCGGTTGTTGAAAATACCATTACTGTAAATTCATCTGCTATGGCGGTTTTCACTGACTTCAAGCAGCACTTACCACACGTTATTGATGCGCGAACGCCGGCTACGAAAGTAGAGTCGATTATGCGTCAGTCTCATGTTCGTATGATGCTGGTGGTAAACAATGAGAACCGTTTCATTGGTATTGTGACCAGTCACGATGTAGGTGAACAGCAAATCATTCAGCGTGTAAGCGAGCTTAAGGTTAAGCGAGAAGAGCTCACTGTTCATGATTTCATGCGTCCCAAAACTTCTATCATGTCGTTCGATTTTAGTGAACTAATACGTTCATCAGTGGGGGACGTGATAGAAACACTCAAAGATTACGGGCAGCACCATTGCCTTGTCATGGACAGAGACAGCCATGAAATTCGTGGCGTAATCAGCGTCAGTGATATTGCGAGAGAGTTGCGCTTGCCGCTTGATATACAGGGCCGCCCTACGTTTGCTGAGCTGATCAACATTCTTGCCGCTTAATTTTCAATTTTCTCAATACTGAACCATACTTTGACTACGTGTTGTTTCAAAACAACTCGTAGTCAAAGGCATATATCGCCTTAACGGTATTTGCTAGCTTAATATTTTATCGAAGTAGTTAGGTGGTTATATGCAGTATGCTCATGGTGAATTTATTATTACACGCTGTGGTGATGCGGTGCTAACGCAAGCTTATGGGCCGTGGAACAGAGAGTGTGTAAATAGCTTTGCCAGTGAGTATCGCACGCTTTCCGAGTGCTTACATGGGAAAGCTTGGTGCGATATTGTTAGTGTTGTTGGCGAATCACTACTCATTCCTGATGCTGAAGCGCTGCTTCACGAACGTGTGGCTTCGGTAAATCCCATAGGGCTCACTCATGTGGCATTAGTGATGGGAGAGTCAAGCGTTCGAGCAACCACGCAGGCGCAACTTAAACGCGTGTATCGCGATACCAATATTGATTATATTTTTGTGGATTCCATAGAAGATGCTGTTGATTGGTTGTCTTCAAAAGGATTTTCCGTCGATAAAGATGGCATCGATTTGCATCGTGAGAAAGTAGCAATGAAGCTGTAGATAAAACTTGGTACGCATTTCGCAACGTTTCATAACATCTGTATAACATTGTTCGATGAAACGAGGCGATATTATGAATAGATCACTATTTCCTACCAGCGTTGTTACGAAAGCCTTCACTTGGGCATACCAGGAACTGGGTTTAAATATCAAGCAAGCTTCTGAAATATTGGATATTTCTCCATCTTCTTTGGCGCAGACTACGCTACTTGGGTTTGAGAGTGGCACATCAGAGTACAGAAAGCAGCTCGCTTTTATTCGTATGTATCATTTACTCATTTCATTGTCAGATGGGGACAGTGAGCAAATGAAGGCGTGGTTTAGCAGTTACAATATAACGCTGGGCGCGACCCCTTTTGAAATGTGCAAAGCGTATGACGGCATTGAGAGAGTCGCCGATCAGCTTCGCAAACTGAAGCAGTCGACTTATGGTCGAGAGCGCACACTCGCCGTTGTTGAGTTTTCTCATAAAGAGCACGTTGAAAAGACAGGTGCAAGGCTTCACTAAGCCACTTACTTAAGCGCTTTCGTCAATCGATATTATAAAGTCTGCGCACGCTTGCACCTGAGTAACGGGGATCATGTGGCCAGCGCCAGAAATAATTTTGTGTACCGCACTTCCTATTGCCTTTGTTACCGCGGTGATGTGCTCGTCGGGCCTCAAGATAGTATCTTTTTCACCATACAATACCCCAACAGGGCATTGAATATCTTCATAACGAGTTTGCTGACGGTGCAGACTGCCCTGCGCAGATACTGTATCTCTGCTACCTTCATAAAAGCTTCGAGAGTGAAGCGCTAATAAACCACCGCCTTCAGTTGAAAAGGACGGGGGGACAGGTTCGGGGTGAAAAATTTGTGCGACTTGTTTTCGACCTAACTTTGCACGCAGTGGACTGGCAATGGTTTTTGCAACACTGCTGCGTACCCATTCATTGGGTATGTAAAGCACCGAAAGAGGCCCGGCACCACCTTTTAGTGGTGTAGTTAACGGGCATAGAAGCGAAACCGATTTTATTTTGTCAGGTGCATCGATTGCCATCCTCAGTGCAATTCCTCCTCCCATTGAATGCCCAGCGATGCTCGCACTACCTATTCCCTCTTTTTGCATCCACTCGAGTATCATTTTACTTTGCTGTTCGAAGCTGGCGGATGTGCTTTTATAGCGGCTCGAAAATCCGCTGCCTGGACGATCAATGGTATAGACCGTGTAGCGGGAAGCGAGGGTTTTTGCTAATTCGCTAAAATTGTTACTATTGCCAAGTAAACCATGAATCAGCACAAGCGCCGGACCGTTTCCTTGCTTTTGCCAGTGAATAATTCCACCATCAACAGGCGTAAGTTTTCCTGATGGTGTGAATGAAGCTTCGATATTGCTGTCCATTTTGGCGGTAAACCAAATAAGCGCTACAACGATACAAATAATGATGAGCAATGCGATGATCATGTTTTATGTCCAAAATAAGGATAAAAAACAACCTATCGGTTAACGCAAAAATGGTCAAGTAAGCAGTAGTGATAGTGACCTATAGATGTAGAGCCGCTAGTGCTGCAACGTTAACGTGGTTACGCCATGACGTATTAGGATTTGAGATGGAATTAATAATAACCCCTTCTATCGCGATAGATGAAAGCGAAGCTGAATTGCAAGCTATTCGAGCACAAGGTAGCGGTGGGCAGAATGTGAACAAAGTAAGTAGCGCCATACATTTACGCTTCGACATAAATGGATCATCGCTGCCTGAAAAGCTGAAAGAAAAGCTACTTCAGCTTAAAGATAGTCGCGTAACCAACGACGGTGTTTTTGTGCTTAAAGCGCAAAATTATCGAACGCAAGAACAAAACAGAGAAGATGCGCTAGCGCGACTTGTTGCGTGGATAAAGGCTGCGACAATTGAACAAAAACCGCGCATAAAAACAAAGGTGAGCCGTGCGGCAAAAGCACGTCGTGTAGATGTAAAAAAACAACAAGGTGCTAAAAAATCTATGCGTAAGAAAGTGGAATTTTAAACAAAACTAATCTAAAGTATAAAGCCTTATAGATGTCATTTCGCAAGACAACGGAAAATTCTTACAATAATAAATGAATGTGTCTTGTGCTTATGCTAATTATTGGAACTTAGGGAAGCATACAAAGTGACGCGTTCGAACGTTATTCCTATGGTGTTATTTGCAGCCATAGTGGTTTCGCTTGGGATTAATACACCGCAAGCCGCAAACGAGATTATTGCTCGTTTGTTCAACAAATCTATTTCTAATACTGAACTACAGCCTTCACAGGCTGATGTTGACCGTTTTCAGTCTATTTTAACTGACAAGTCTGAGAAAGAAGTACGAGCTATTTTAGCTCAGCGTGCACTTGGTAATAAAATTACCGAGTCTGTTCTTTCAGATTTTGCCGATAAAAATGCGATAGAGCCAAATGAAAGCGAAATTCAATCTGCGTATTCTGTAATAAAATTATGGACCGTTGATTTGGACAGCGATGGCGCCTATCAAGATGAAGAGCTAGAGCGTTATCGTTTGGCAATGGCGGAAGGCATGGCAAAAAGCTGGAAAGTATCGAAAGCCCTTTACGAAGCGTACGGCGGAGATGTGGTTTTTCAACAGGATAACCCGTTAACACCAGTAGGAGCTTATCAAAAACTGTTTGAACAGTATCGCGAAAAGGGTGAGTTTGTTATTTACGACCCTGCTTTCAAAGCTGCGTTTTGGAGTTCAGTTAAAATGAAATATGCCAAAACTTACGACCCAGATAATATAGATTTTTCGCTTCCCTGGTGGGAAAAGAGCATGACTGCTTCAGAAAAATAGTTCGAAAAGCCCTGTTTTTGCAGGGCTTTTTTAATTCTTTTAAAAAAATCAAACTCAGTGCGGAATAAAAACTTTTCTTCAATCGTTATCTCAGTGTCCTTTATGAAAAACGGAGATAAACGGATGAAAAAGTTAAATACTGCAATTGCACTGGCTTTAGGTATCGCGTCAACGTCTGTGTTGGCTCAAGAAACTACGTTCTCTGCTAACACATCAGCTAATGCGTCGACTTCTGCATCGCTTTCACTAACAAGCGGTGCAACTACACAGTCTGCAAATCAGGTTAATACGCAGACTTCTGCCGAAGGCGAAGCATCTACGCAGAGCCAAATGTCCACCGAGAGCTCAGCCGATGAACCATTATCAACAAACCAAACAAGCAACGATCTATCTGCCGATCAGGGAGTGAGTCAAGTTTCTGCAACATCAGATATGGCGAACTCGATCACTTCGCCAGTGGCAGGCGCACTGACAAGTAGTGTGTCTGGGTCATTATCTGTACTGTCATCAGCGTTTGGAAATGCAGAACAAGTCGATGGAGCAGAAAGTGAAGCAGAAAGTACAGCGCAGACAGCGCCAAGCTTGGCATTGAACCAAATCGGTTCACTAGCAAACAATGACGCGGAAAATACCGCAGGAGGTTCGCTAACTGGCAGTGTAAGTGGTGCACTAAACAATACTGCAGAAACAGCAGCAGGCAGTACCTTATCGAACACGGCTGCAGGCACCATCGAAAGTGCGGTAAACGGCGGCGTAGCCAATACAGCAGCCAGCACCGTAGCAAGCTCAGTGACCAGTTCTGTAACCGGAACGGTTGGCACCGCTGTCGAAGGAACGATTACTGACACGGTAGGAAATACGGTAGAAGGCACGGTAGCAAATACGGTGGATAGCACCGTAGCAAGCACGGTAAATAATACCGTGGCGAGTTCGGTTGAAAGCGCCGTAACAAGCACTGTAAACGACAACGTAGCTTCAAGTATTTCAGGTGCGCTTGGCCTTTAATATAAAGGCCTAAACCACTAGGTGGGCGTAGAGCAATCTTGAGCTAGCACGTTAAATAGCCACCTTAAAGTCTGAGTGCGGCTTGTCTAAATAGAAAGGCAAGCCGCTATTTAAGGCCTAGGCTGCAGGTGCGAATACACTGCCTCGTTATCGTGCATTCCTTAAAGCGAGCACCTCAAGTCAAATCTCACGTCTCTCCTTAAAAACACCAATCGCTAAGTTTCACTTTCTCTGTGGTAGGTAACAACAATGAATATGCAAATACTTCAACACTCATCAACAACAAACAACCTTATTCGTGGCGGCCGCAAATGCCTATCGCTGTCCGTGGCAGCTGTTTTACTCGGTAGTAGCGCTGCTTATGCGGGCTCTGACAGTCACTCGCACAGTGATGAAGATGCGAATCATACAAACGCAAAACACCAAACGATTTCATTCTCAGGGTCTGGCTATTTAGGGTACCGCTCTGATAGCAATGTGAGCGTTAGCGAGCTCGATACGAATTCAGATGTGGCCGACGGCGCACTGCAGTCAGAAGCTCAGCTAAAGCTGCTGGTGAAGCCCACAACGAAATGGGAAAATGTACTGTCGGTAAGCCAGGCGAATACCAACTATCAAACGCTAAGCGAGTTCGATCTTGGCCTTACCACACTGTCCGCTAGCACCAGCTATGCGTTTGACTTCGCCAAACTAGGAGCGCACTACTATCACGCTAGCGCTGAGCTAGACGAGCGTGACTTCCTCACCTATCAACAATCTGGATTATCTGTCGGAAAATTGTTGGGGCAGCGCACTTACTTGCGTGTTAGTAGCGACCTTATCGATAAACAATTCGAGAACACGCCTGAAGGTGCGCCAATTCGAGATAGTGAAGCAGCTGCTGTGCGCAGTGACCTATTTTACTTCTTCGAAGGGGAAGACTTCTTCCAAATCGCACTTAAGTATCAAAATGAAGATGCCCAAAATAATGTGTTCGATTACACCGGTATTGGGATGGATTTAGCGTACACCTATCCTCTAGCGGTATTTAGTAAACCCTTGAAGCTTACGGTTGCCTATCAATTAGATGTAAGAGATTACGCCTCAGAACAAGATGGAGGTCTAGGCAGGGAAGACGACAGACACGTCGTTGAGATGAGTGCCGATTACGCCATTCACAACAATGTCGATATTAAACTGTCTACGCAATATGGAGACTTTGCTTCTAGTGTCGATGGCGCAAACTACCAAGAAACCATTGCTGAGTTAGGCATTAACGTTCATTTTTAGTGGGCGTTAATAAAAATTCTATAATGAACAGCACGCTTAATTTAAGGCAGCACACCAAAACCGAATACGCTGTCTCGTCCGGGAGCCCCTGCATCTAAAGCTAGCTGCTGAAGTTTCAACAAGGCAGCGTTCCTTTCTTGTTTTTCGCGCAAAAAGCATGCATACAAAGCGGTGGCGCGCGGTGAAGCCATAGAGGTTCCCGTTTGCCTGATCGTTTTTCCATTAGGATGTGCGGCATCTACCGACACGCCAAACGCAGCAAAATCAACGTAATCCCCTTGGTTTGCCCACCGGTAAATTACATTAGATTTATCAACGGCCGTAATGCCCAATGTTTCTGTATAAGCCGCGGGGTACAAGGGTAAAGAGGCTGGCCCCTCGTTGCCCACCGCAGCAATGATTTGAATACCGCTCTTATCCAATTGATTTATGACCCGCGCTAAAATAGGGTTGTCGGGACCTGCAAGACTCATGTTTATAGCGTCTACCTGCTGTGATGCAAGATAGTTTAAACCTTCAATTAACGACATCAGCGTAGCGCCTTGGCTAACACTATTACGCGAATAAAACACACTGGCGTTAAACACCTGGCTAGACTTTGGCAACGACGCCGCCAATAGGCTGGCTACTGCGGTACCGTGGTCTGACGAAAAGGCAACGTCAGTTTCGCTGCCCGCATTGCCATCTTGCTCCTGATTTCGATCTTGATTATGAGCAACAATAAAAGACGCTTGCGTTAGATTAACGTGTGAGAGCAGTGGGTGAGAGGACGCTACATGAGTATCAACCATTCCAATGCGCAGTGGGGTTGGACAGGCTTCCAGCTTTTCACTGCTTACCTCTTGAAAAGACCCGTTCGAAGTGGGCTTGGTCTGTGACAAATAAATATGATTTCGACCAATTTGAGACTGCAAATTATGGGGCAAACTGTTGCGAATAGACGACACATCATCCGCATCTCCTGTGACTTTAACTTTAAAAAGCCACTGAGAGAGTGCGGGCAAAAACTGAGCTTTTTGTATTTCAATATTGGCACCTTGAAAGTGTACTTTGTCGGCTTCTTCTCCTAGGAATAGCCACTCTTTTTCAACAGCCAGAAAGCCATTTTCAACCGTTACTTCATTAACAACCACTTGGCCTGAAGTCGATAAAATAGTGGTTGCTGCAGGAGCGATAAATTGGGGGGCAGGAATGTCGTTTAGTACGCCCGACGCCACTGTTGATAAGTCTCTGGTGCCTTCGATAGATGATTGTGCTTTTCGTCTTGCTTCCTCGCGAATGGCCTTTAGGTCGGAGGAGGTTCTATCAATTATCGGACGCACAGGAGACACCACTTGATTCAATGTTCCTGCTAGTTGGGCTTGTGATGTTGGTGCCGCAATCAAACTCAAAATCGCCACAATGAGTGTGTACTTCATTTTACTACCTTTACGTTAACGTTGGGGCAGATCGGTGCCTAAAGAAGGAATGGCATAAATTGTGCCATAGCCTTCTATTAGAAGCCTGTGGTCCATTGTGCACAAACGTTGTTCTAAATGTGCGCTAAAGGCGAACAGGCATTTACCACTACCATACAGTGTAGTGACGATTAGACAGAAGAAAAATTCCAATGCGACCCTTTAGACTGTTAAACATTCGCCTTGTCTAGATGGCTCACAGGCCGCTGCAATACAGTGCAGTAAAAAAATAGGTCTTAGTACGTGGAATAAAAACAAAAGTGGCTCGTTAACAGGGTAGAGATAACGGGAAACCTCACAAAGGTACATGAAAATGAAAGATGAGTTGACTGAACTCGTCCCGTCATTGCGAAAGTTTGCATATTCGTTGACGGGTAACATGCATGATGCTGATGATTTACTTCAGAACACGCTTGAACGGCTATTGAGTAAACCGCTTCCTGAGCAAGTTACATTAATGGCTTGGGCATTTAGAGTGTGCCGCAACTGTTGGATAGACGAATACAGAGCGAAGAAAGTTAGAACCAATGCGACTGATGCCCTTTCCTATGAAGCGCAATCGGCGAATAGCTGCAATGACATAGATGACGCTATAACGCAGACAATTACGCTTAAACAAGTCTCAAGCGCTATGGATGAGTTACCCTGTGAGCAAAGAGAAACCCTTTCTTTGGTTGCTGTACAAGGGATGAGTTACGCGGATGCTTCTGAAGTGTTGCAGGTACCGACGGGCACCATTATGAGCCGTCTTGCTAGAGCGAGAGCAAAAATATCAAACTTAATAAATGGTCAAAACGAGGTGCTATCGTGATCTTAACTGACGAAAAACTCTCAGCATTTTTAGATGGAGAGTTAGATACCGCTGAGATGGATCTGGTTCGTGAAGCGATAGCGCACGATGTTACCGTTTCTGACCGACTCGCCGCACTTGCAGAAGTGGATAGAGTTGTGAAAGTTGCTGCAGAAAAAGCGACAGCAGTGGCGCTGCCTAAAGAAATCGTGGCACTTTTGAGTGATGAAAAACCGTTAAGCCAGGCAAGCGACGTACAGGTATCCGATACAAGCTTAGCCAGCGTAAGCGCTGCAAAGCAAGGCTCTGTAAATCAAAGCCCTGCGGAAAACGTTAAGCCGTTTCCAAAGAAAGCGAATTCAACTAATAGTGCGCCACATAAACAAACGAAGTGGAAGGGGCCTTCTGCAATAGCTGCGAGTGTGGCGGTATTAGCGGGCTTAGTGTTCTTTAATCAACAGGGCGCTGAAACAACGCAGCCTTCTCATTGGGCGAGAGTATCATCGGTACTCGATAGTAACCTAACTGGCGAAGCAACAACCTTTGATTCAGGCGTGACGGTTACGCCGCAGTTGTCTTTCGTAAATACGGAGTTTAACTACTGTAGACAGGCTGAAGTCGCATCGAAAGATGAACTAAATGTAATGATTGCTTGTAAAGATAAGCAAGGTGCGTGGCAGCTTGCCGCTAGCAAATTGGACGAGCTAGGTGAGAATGCAGGTCAATATCAAACCGCCACTAGCGCTAAAGTAATGGAAGAAGAGTTAGACAAAATGATGGCGTCTGCGCCATTAAACCGAGAGCAAGAGAAAAACGCAATTGAAGCAACTTGGCTAGCTGACAAGGCCGAAGGAGTAAATGATGAAAACTAAAATTATGTTAGTACTTGCGATATTAATTATGGCGGGCTGCGCCAGTCAACCCGATTATAGACAGGCCAAAAAAGGCGGCTTTGGCTACACGGAAAGTAAGTTGAGTGATACCCAATACCGCGTGCATTTCAAAGCGAAGGGGTCTGATAAAGGCAAGGCGATGGATTACGCCATGCTCCGTGCTGCCGAACTTACGTTATTAGAAGGTTACGACTGGTTTGTAGTGACTGACCGAGAGACCTTAGTAGATAAGGAGACCGTGCAAACTACACCTACCGCAGGCTTTAGCCAGCGATATGCACGGGTTACCGAGTGCGGTGTGCTCACTTGCAGAACGTCCTACCACCCTACTACCCAATTCGAAACGGGTGTATTTGTAGGGGGCTCTCAGCAAAGTGAGATCGAAAGTATCTTGAGCATTGAGATAGGCAAAGGTACGCGTCCAACGTCGGCAACGAGCTTTGACGCAAGGGAAGTTCGCGATAACTTACAGCCTAAGACGGAAGAGTGATAAAAAATCAAAGGGCATAACCTCCCTTGATTACGACACAAATAAAAGGGCCGCTGCATTATGCAGCGGCCCTTTTAGTAGCAGTAAAGATTAACAACACAGTGATACCAGATTGTTATACTGCCAGTGTTTTAATTCATATATTGAAGACGGCGATTAATTAAAATAACCATCGACCTCTTTTTCAGCTTCGTCACGGCTTTTGCCATAAGCTTGTTGAATCTTACCTACTAGTTCTTCACGTCGACCGTCAATTACATCTAGGTCGTCATCGGTAAGTTTGCCCCACTTTTGCTGCACCTTACCTTTCATTTCTTTCCAATTACCTTCAATACGATCACTGTTCATAACTTGCTCTCCTTATCCAAACAATTGGTTGAAAAAACTGGCGGAATAATTGGCCAGTTATTTTCTTAGCAGCAAATGCTGTTCCATTATGTAGGTGTATGAAAGTATTGAATTTGTTGTTTGTGAAAATCCTGCCGCACAGTTGGTTTTTATGCAGAATTTACAAGTTCTTGCAAAGCCTACAGGAAGCATAGTCATCAACTAGGCCAATGTTTTAGCATACGCTTCACTGTCCTGCCTTTTTTCTATTTTATGTTGATCTTCGCTGCGGCCTTTCTTCCAGTAGCTGCTAATGTAAATATTCTCGTGCGCCACGAATTTTTCGTCCTTGAGCCATGCCCGAATCGCCCGCATATCAGAAAATTCACACGCCACCCAAACTGTGGGGTTTCCGTCGAGCCAAGTTAACTGGTCAAGGCGGGAAGGTAAAGATTGCTCATGTTCCCATATCACCGTTACTCCTTCGGGCTTTTTAAGTGTAACCGCATCCTTTTCGTCTTCAATTTTAATCACGGCGTAGCCTTTGGTTTGCACAGGAAGCTCGGCAAGGTGATTTCTAATACTAGGAAGCGCTGTCATGTCGCCAGCCAACAGTATCCAATCATATTGCTCGCTGAGTCCCTTACTAGAACCGGGCCCTGCGAGCGTGATGATGTCGCCGGGCTTTGTACTTGTTGCCCATGCCGACGCAGGGCCAGTTTTACCACCATCGGCATGGATAACCATATCCAGAACCATTTCAGGCTTCTCTGCGTCAAAGTGCGCAACTGTATAGGTGCGCATTGCCACTTGGCTTGTGTCTGTGGGGCGTTTCAGCGGGTTTCCTTCTAGGTCGAACATAAGTTTAATGTACGCACCTGCAGTGACCGAGGGAAAGGTAAAAAGGTCTTCCCCACTAAGGTTTACACGCTGCATATTTGGGGTAATTCGGACTGATTGGGTGACAATAGCTCTGCGAGGTTGCGGTTTAGACATTAGCTTACTCCTGTAATCTTGAGTAACTATTTTATATTGGTAATAATTCTCATTTCCATTTCTAAAGGTGAAATGATCAGGATTGTTTAGTTCTATTTTTTAGATTAACTGACCGGTCTTGAGAAAAACTGATACAAATAAAACAGATAGGTGTACGTTGGATTAGCATTATAAAAATAAGCGAGGAATACGCACTGGAAAAGGGAAGATTAGAGCAAAAGAAAAGGGGCTAAAAAGCCCCTTAAAAAACCACAACATAACTTGGAAAACACATTTACACACCACAAAGACGCACACTCAACGACTTCATGTATAAGTTAAGATAGCCTAATTATAAAAAGGTTCCGCTTTTTTAAAAATAAAAGGTAAAAAAATAAATACCTTTGAAATAGGCGTATTCCTGTCACCTGTCAGGCTGGCATTAATTCGCTAAGGCCTGTTTAGCTTTGATGACGAATTGGGCCAAATGTATAGCAACGGTAAACAGGCCCTAGCCAACGTGTCTTATTCTTCGTAATGTTATGTAGACGACGCACGTGGTTGCTGCGATTAGCGCTGACGCTATAGCGAACGGTAGCGCGATGTCCAGTTGGTAAATGAAAGCTGCCAGTGGCGGACCTATTACGTAGCCCATGGCAGTAGTCGCTGTAATTAACCCAGTGATAGTGGCTTGTTGAGAGGGGGCGCAGTAGGTCGTTGCTGCAGCTGCCAAAGATGGGTAGGCCATTCCCATACCTAAACCCATTAATGTCATGGCCGCATAAAGCATAAATAACGAATGTTGAAGAAAGAGCAGCAAGTAGGCTAAGCCCAATAGCGGAAGCGCGATAGTGATCATCGCTTCTTTGCTTATTCGGCCTTTTTGTACCCACCCAAATTGGGCTGTAAGAGACGCGGCAGCACTGACCATCATCGCGAAACCCACTTGCCGAGCAGCGTCTACGGGTGAATAGTCGTAAAAATCGATAAAAAAGAAACCCAGTGATTGCTGCATCATCGCCATTGCGCAAAATACACAAATACATGCAGCGACGAATACATAAGGTACTTTGCTAGGCGCTTGGTTATTGTCGCTAGTCTGCTGAGCGTTTTTTTGCTGAGACAAAGGCGGCAGAACAGGTAGCTTAAAATATACCAATGTAAGCGCCAGTAAGGTTAGCAACACGATGCTGTACAATGGTGCCAATAAGCCAAAACCGACTAAAAGCCCAGCGTAGGCGGGCCCCACAATTTGCCCTACGTTGCTTGCAGAGGTTACTTTGCTGATTGCACTTACTCGACTTTGGGGCGTACTGATGGCGACGGCGTAACCTACCGCAGATGGCGGAGTTGCAGACATAATGGTTGATTGCAGACTTCGGCTTATCAACAATGCCAAAAACAAATTGGTGCCGCTTATAATGCCAGAAAATCCTGCCATCCATGCACTAGCGAAGGCAAACGTGCCCAAGCTATAACCCGACAGACCAACCATTAAAATACGTTTGAAGCCCGCACGCTTAGCGACTTTGCTCCACACATTCGTACCGAACGCAAAGATAAGTGCAGAGCTAGACATAATAGTGGCAATGTGGAATTCAGAAAGGTTCGCCTGTCGCCCCATAGAAGGGAGTGTGGTAAGCATTACGCTTTGGCCAACAGACGTAGCGAGCAACGCACAAAAAAGAACTCTAAAAACGATAGTAGATGCAGACGGCGAAAGCACGCAGGTAGCCCTTTTGTTAGGCGATAAAGAATCAACGCAATTTTATCACAAATGAAGATAAAAAAATGCCCGCCAAAGGCGGGCCAAAATCAGAGGTATGTAAAGGCCGGGATGGGCCTTTGAGGGGAGAGGGTAGTCGTCGGATGACAACTCACTAATAACATCGACGACATTACCAGTGTCCTCACTATGGTCTCGCTGAAGCAACACACACGTACATTCAACGAATCCAAATTGGGTCAACAATCCCTTGCTGCACGAGACATCACTGTCGGTGCTTGCGATGTAGGTACTCAGAGCTTGTTTGCAATCCTTATGAAACAAGTGCCTTGCATCCTGCGAGTTTAATTAGGTTGTCTTTTACCTAACCTCATCATCGACCAGCAATTTAACGAATCTTCTACAGGCATCCATTAGCTACAATACTGACACATCCGTTTTTCCTTGGTGACACACTCCATGCACTTCCCATGTCGTCACCTTCAGTATTTGTCATCTACGCAATTTGGCCTCTCCGTCGCTAAAGCTATCCTAGCTACAAACTGCGTTCTGTATTTATCCGTTAGTCTAATGTATGCGTGATCTGTGCCAAACCTTAAATTCAATTTAGAATAATTTTAACTTACTGATTTTTAAAGATTATTTTTATTTTTGGACAGCGGGTAGCTCGTATTTGAAAAACTAAGGTTGAGTAGGTATGTAGTTTTTTCTCGGTGGTGTGTAGCGTTTTACAAACACTTTTCTTTTCTCTGTGTTACTCGTCGCATTGCTCTTGATCTTTTCTAAAAATACATTAGATTATTTATATATTAGAGTAATCTAATTTAATACTGTGTCCCATAAACGCTGTGGCCCATAAATGTACCCATTGTTTTTGCTAACGCAGGTAGGCGTTGTGAAATGTTCTGCAGATCAAAGGTCATGGTTTGTGAAAGTGGAGCGCCACTCAACACGCCAAGGAAACACAGTGGATGGAGTTAACCCAGTCGTATCACGATTAGAGGGAATCAATGTATTTCCTAGTAGGAGTTCATAGCTATGTTCACGGCAGTTATTGAAAAATTACTGTTCCTCTCTACCCGGAAAGGTAAGTGGGTTTATGCCGCTTTACTGTTGGCTGTTGTCTTTTGCGCTTATCAAATGCGGCTAATTACGATAGACACCGACCCAGAGAATATGCTTGAAGCCAATCATCCTGCCCGCGTCTTTCATAACGATGTGAAGCATACTTTTGCTATGCACGACGCGATAGTGGTGGGGGTTATAGCATCACCAGCCAATGACACAGCCACTCATAATGCTGCTTTAAGTACCAATAAAGGCATCTACACACCAAACAACCTGCAAGCAATAGACGGTGTTACCCAGCAAATATTAAACACTGAGGGGGTTATTGCTAGAGATGTCATGTCGTTCTCAACAGTGGACAATATTACTCAAGGTGACGACGGTGAGCTCAAGTTCTCTTGGATGATGTCACAAGCCCCATCATCGCAAGAGGAAGCAGATTACATTGCCAATGCTATTGCACGCCTTCCAATGTTACAGGGGAGCCTGGCTTCCTCATCACACAATGCTGCGGCTATCTATGTGCCCATTAAAGATAAAAATGAGAGCTTCCGTATTGCGGAAGACATTCGTGCCTATATTGGCGCGAATACAACAAACGAAACATTGCAGTGGCACATAACAGGACTCCCTGTTGCTGAAGATCAATTCGGCGTTGAAATGTTTATTCAAATGGCAATTTCAGCGCCA
The DNA here is from genome assembly GCF_041414725.1 of Alteromonas sp. DY56-G5. Lineage (NCBI taxonomy): Bacteria > Pseudomonadati > Pseudomonadota > Gammaproteobacteria > Alteromonadales > Alteromonadaceae > Alteromonas > Alteromonas sp. DY56-G5. The sequence goes on from NZ_JANHZQ010000001.1 coordinate 97,102, forward strand.
GCTGCGGGACTAATGATTTTTATCCTCCTCTTTGTCTTTTTCCGCAATTTTACGCTGATTACCGCCCCGATGGTGGTGGCAATGGCAACGGTAATTATCACAATGGGGGCGCTAATCGGCTTAGGTTTCACTGTGCACATCATGTCATCCATGATTGCCATATTTTTGATGCCTATCGCTGTTGTTGACTCGGTGCATATATTGTCTGAGTTTTCAGACCGCTATAAACCAGGTCAAAAGGCCGATCAAGTGATTACCACAGTGGTTGAACACCTATTTCAGCCGATGCTGTTTACGTCGCTGACCTCTGCGGCAGGGTTCTATTCACTTATGCTAACTCCCATTCCACCCGTACAGATTTTCGGTGCTTTCATTGGCTCAGGTATTCTGTTGGCTTTCGCTATTACGCTTACCTTTATACCTGCTTATATATCAAGAATGTCGCCAGAGGCGCTCGCAAAATTGCAGTCTGCACTGCACGCCGATGCCAATACCTCATCAATGAAAACAACATACTTACAGCGATTTGTGTACGGTATTCGCACCTTGGCGCTAAATTATAAAGGGGCATTACTCGTTGCGTTTATGGTGATTTCAGCGGTATCAGTGTGGGGTATTTTCCAAATACAAATTAACGATAATCCTGTGCGCTGGTTTAAAGAAAATCATGAAATTCGTGTAGCCGATAATGCGCTTAATAGGGAGTTTGCGGGTACGTATAACGCGTACATTGTTATTGAAGATACCCGCAAGCTGAAAAGTGCAGGTGAAATACTGCTAAGTGCAGAGTTGCCCCCTTCATTAGATGAATGGCGTGAAACAACCCTCGATACACTAAACAATGAAAATGCCGGCAATAATTTTGAGACTCTCGCATTTGCCGTCGATGATGCATTATTTGGTGATCTTGAGAGCGACGAATATGACGCTTTAAATCGATTGCTTTCAAGCATTGATGAAATTAAAGGCACAAGCAAAACGTTTCAACAGCCCGATAATGTAGCGCTGCTTTCAGACCTGCAAAATTACCTAAGCACTCAAACGCTGGTGGGTAAAACTCAGTCCCTCAGTGATGTGATTAAAGTGGTTAACCGAGAGCTGCATTCGGGCAATGACAGCGACTACGAGTTACCTAATACTCAGCCGGCGATAGCACAGACGCTCTTGCAATATCAGTCCTCTCATAGGCCTCAAGACTTGTGGCATTTCGTGACACCAGACTATCGTAAAACCTTGGTGTGGCTACAACTATCCAGTGGTGACAACCAAGATATGACCGAGGTAATTGAGTTAGTCGATAACTACTTCGCTCAACACACACTGCCTGATGGCCTGACATATCAATGGGCAGGTAAGGCATACCTAAATGTGGTGTGGCAGGACAACATGGTTGCAGGCATGTTAGACAGCTTACTTAGCGCCTTCATTATTGTTTTTGTGATGATGGTATTGCTGCTGCGCTCACTGATATTCGGTGTATTAGCCATGCTGCCCCTTACCATAACTATCACCTTTATTTACGGTGCTATTGGCATTGTAGGTAAAGATTACGATATGCCTATTGCCGTGCTTTCAGCCCTGACATTGGGTTTGTCGGTAGACTTTGCCATTCACTTTCTGGCTAGAGCCAAAGAGATTTACAAGCAAACGGGTAGCGTGAGTAAAACGTTTGATGCCATGTTTGAAGAGCCTGCTAGCGCTATTACTCGTAATGCGCTGGTCATCGCGCTTGGCTTTACGCCGCTGCTTTTAGCACCACTTGTGCCTTACATCACCGTGGGCATTTTTCTGGCAAGTATTATGTTTATTTCAGCACTCGTTACGCTGCTGGTGTTGCCAGCTGCTATGACGTTGCTTAAACGTTGGGTTTTCAAGGAGGCCTAAAATGCGTATTTCCATATTATCAGTGTTCATGTGGCGTCGACCAAAAATACGAAACCTTCGAAGCATGTTCAGGGGCCTTGTTGCGCTATTACTTATATCGGGTAATGGATTCGCTCAAGCCTTGGCAACCCAAAGCGACGAAAGCAGCAGTAGTATCGATGTTGCTGAAATCGTTAATAAGGCTGAGCAGGCGGCGTACTACGCGGGCAATGACGGACGTTCAATGGCGAGAATGCTCATTGTAGATGAGCAAGGTCGAAAGCAAATGCGTCAGTTTACTATTCTGCGCAAAGATGTGCCGAATGAGGCAGGCGCCGACACCGGCGATCAACGTATGCTGGTTTTCTTTAGCCGTCCTACTGAGGTTGAAGGCACGGTATTTCGCGTTGAGAAGCATGCGGCGCTTAATTCTGATGACGACCGTTGGTTATATTTGCCGGCTTTAGATTTGGTAAAGCGGATAGCGGCTGGCGATAAACGTACATCGTTTGTTGGTTCTCATTTCTTCTATGAAGATGTTTCCGGCCGCGCAACGGCCCAGGACAGTTTTGAGCTGCTTGAACAAACCCAAACTCATTATCACTTAAAAGCAACGCCCAAGGACACAGCGCTCGTTGAGTTCAGCCACTATGTAGTAGAGATAGACAAAGACACTTATTTGCCCACCTTAATTAACTTTTATAAGGGTGACAATAACTACCGCCGCGTTGAAGCTGTAACTATTGAGACTATACAGGGCAATCCTACTGTGGTGAGAAGTAAGGTGACGGACCTTGCATCAGGTGGCTATACCCTTATGGAATTCAGAGGGATTGAATACGACATAGGTCTTCCAGATAGCATATTTAGTGAGCGTAGCCTACGTGTGCCACCGCAACGCTATATTAAATAACACAATCTTGAAAAAGGAATTTAGCACGGTGCGCTTGCCTAAATTACTAGCTCCATCCATATGGATAACGCTGCCTAGCCAAGCCTATGGTCTTTCTGAGTGGGTTAAAAAGCAATGGAGGGCGCACGCTTTGCTCGCGCCGATTATTTTCATTTTTGCATCAATGGCAGTAGTAAGTTTACCGTTAAGCGCTCAGACGTTAAATGTTGAAAGCCAGAACCCAAAAGACCCGTTAAAAATCGGCACACAAGAGTACAAAGCTAACGTAAACGACGAGTGGGACAGCGTGTGGCCTGAGGAGGATAATGTCGAATCAGGTGACGATTGGAGCGATAAGTGGGATGACGAATGGGGCACTGACAGCAAAAGTAAGCTTCGTATTTCTGGTTTCACCGAGCTCGCCGTAGGAAACCGTTTTTCCCGTGACATGGCTACCGCGTTTGGCAGTCAGAATTCACAAATGAACGAGAGTTTTCAAGCTGCTAACGCGCCATCTGTGTTAAATAACAGCACATTGCGCGACGCCAGAGTTCAACTTCGCGCAGACTATGCATTAGACAGTTCCTCCATTTCCAGTAAAGCCGACGTTTGGTATGACGGCGTAACGTCGTCGTGGGAATCACAATTTCGCGAACTGGCATGGCAAGGTAGCTTAAGCAGTATTCTACCCAGCGCTTTGGTCGGCACGGGGGAATGGGCAAATGCATTTGACATTAAAGTCGGTAAGCAAGTGCTGACTTGGGGGACAGGGGATTACTTGTTCTTAAATGATCTCTTCCCTAAAGATTATCAGTCGTTCTTTGCAGGAAGAGAAGACGAATACCTTAAAGCGCCGAGTAATGCATTAAAGGTGTCGGGCTACACGGATTTTGCCAATGTAGATTTAGTCGTCACACCTGAATTTGAGCCTGATATTGGTATTACAGGCGAAATATTTTCTTTTTACAGCCCGCAATTGGATGAAAACATTGCCCCTTCGTTTTCTGTTGAACGTGATAATCGCCCACGAGGAAGTGAGCTTGCCTTAAGGGTGTATAAATCTGTTAAGGGGATGGAGATTGCAGGCTATGGTTACACCGGTTATACAAGGCAGCCCACCGCGACAGATTCTCTTGGAAGACCGCGCTACAGTAAAATAAATGCCTATGGCGCAAGTGTTGTCGCGCCTCTGGGGCGGGGGATAGCAAATGCGGAATACGTTTTCTACAACAGCCTTGAAGACATGGATGGAAGTGACGGGCAAATAGCGAATGATCAAAGTCGTTTCCTACTAGGCTATAGCCAAGAAATTGCCGCAAATCTTACCGGTGGTTTCCAGTGGTACACCGAGTACTTACACAATGCGGATGGCCTAAATAGAACAGTCTCGTCTTCTGAGCGAGTTCAAGAAAAATACCGCCATTGGGTGACGACCCGTTTAACGTGGTTAGCACTTCGTCAAACACTGACGTTAAATACCTTTCTGTTTTATTCACCCAGCGATAGCGACGGATACCTAAAGACTACAGTGGCTTATTCGCCCACCGACAAGTGGCAAGTGAGAGCGGGGGTGAATGTCTTTTCAGGTAAGGATAACTATACGTTTTGGGGGCAGTTTGAAGACGCAAGTAATGCGTTTATTGCCTATCGATTTTATTTTTAATCTCTTCCAATATTTAAGGATTACGCTATGTCTCAGGAAAAAGCATTAACCGCCTTCGCAGGGCTCATGGTGTTGTTGTCTGTATTACTAACCCAGTTTGTTCATGCAAACTTTATGTGGTTTACCGTGTTTATTGGCGCAAACTTGTTCCAACAGAGCTTCACTGGCTTTTGCCCAGCAACGCTATTTTTTAAACACGTGCTTGGGCTTAAAAGTGAACGGGAACTAGCGTAATTAACTGATGCTTCACAAATGCGCTAGCAAAGCATTCTCTATTGAGTAATTGGCGCTAAGTAACATTTTGCAAAGATAAACGCTTATCGCAATTCACTACGTTGTGATATGTTATAACATGATTGTTAAATAGTATGTTAGGTCATCTTTGTGAAATTTTCTGTCACGCTTTCTAGCGTTAAATTCGGTTTAATTGCGGCACTATTGGTTTTATTTAGCACGTTAAACCCAACCCAAGCCGCCAATTACGAGGAAATTGACTGGGTAGCTCTTATGCCCGAGGACGATTTGAGCGCGCTTTTAAACAGGCCTGAGTTTTTAAACGATATTGCCGATGGCTCTGCCGCCGACTCTGTCGATGACTTTGCTTCAAAGCAGCTAGAAGATGAACAAGCACAGCGATACCAACAAGCGTTAGTGTCGACGCGAGTGATAGAGGCGTTTGACGGGAAGGCTATCCGCATCCCTGGATTTATAGTGCCTTTAGAGCAAAACGATGAGCAAAAAGCGACGGCTTTTTTCGTCGTTCCTTATTTTGGGGCTTGCTTACACATGCCACCACCACCGCCAAATCAAATTTTGTATGTTGAATACAAAGAAGGCATTGCAGTTGAGAACTTGTACGACCCTTATTGGTTTGAAGGCACGGTAAAAATAGACAACCACGAAAGCGCACTAGGTACATCTGCTTATTCGTTAGTGCTAGACAGCTTCGCGCTTTACGAGGAGTAACTGATATGAAAAAAACAGTCGTTGCAGCTACCGTTTTATCAAGTCTTATAGCATTTCATAGTACTGCGTGTGAACTACACGCAGGTATGGGAAACATGCAGTTTGGCTTTCAGCACCCCATGATGCAACAGCACTTAGCGGCAGCTAAGGAGCCGCTCATTTCGCTCAATATCGACAGAAAGCGAGAAGTGGCTAAGCTTGAGGCGTCAGCCGTTCCGCTGCGATTTACCATTCCTTCGAACTACAAAGAAGTTAGCGTAGATGTGATGGCAAGTGATGGTGTAACGCTACTGTCGCCGCAGCGCTTTTCTCTGCCGTCTACAAAGGGCGAACAAGCCATTAGCTTTCAGGCACAAGAAGAAGGCACGCACGAACTTGTTCTAAAAGTCTATGCGCTTAAAAAGAATGTGCCGGTAACTTACACCCGCAAAGTCAAAATTTTAGCAAGTTAAAAGCTAGGATAATGTATGAAGCGCGCCACGTACGTTTTACTGGCTTCTCTTATTGCTTTGATTGCATTGGGCGCGCTGGTGGGGCTCGGCCTGAGGGGTAAGCTTGATAGCGTAATTGAGCGCTTTTTCGCGAATAACACGGCGATTTATCAAGACAGCCACAGGTTAACTACCGTTCAACAGTTCCAACCCTTATCGTGGGACGCGCTGTTACCTGACGCCGAAAAGGCGCTGTTGGGCCAGACCCAATCGACTCAAAATCCTCAGCAGAATTTACCCCTTCATGAACAGGTATTTCAGTCTATTCAACGCACGTTTGACGATGAATACCAGCAAGCGCTTATCTCAGTGAATACGGTTGATACATTTAACGGCAAGTACGTCGAACTCACCGGGTTTATTGTGCCTGTAGAGGCCAATGCACAGCGAGAAATAACGGCGTTCTTCATTGTGCCTTATTTCGGCGCGTGTATTCATTACCCACCCCCGCCACCGAATCAAATTGTGTTTGTTTCGTTGAATAATGCCCACGAGCAAGGCGGTATTAGAGGAATAGACATCCAGCAGGCGTATACGTTCTCGGGTGAGTTTTCTACCGGGTTGTATGAAGACCCTCAGGGCACATCCGCTTACTTACTGGATGTGGTAGAAATAAAGCCCTATTCAGGGCTGGGAAATGGCATTAACGATGACAACGCTAATTTAACGAACGGCGCTTTCCATATAGAAAGCGACATTCGTTGATTTTACTTTGTCAATGCTCTACCAAGAACCGTACATGGGGTTTGGCAGAATAAAAATCTCTGTGCCCACTCGTGGCATGAGCAACTCAACGTTGGCAGATTTTTGGGTTACGCCGCCCACATCTTCAATGTTGTCGCCAATTTGCATGATAATAGTGTGAGGCACAGCCCACGTAGACGACACGTCTTTAGACGTATTCGAACATGCGATCTTGCCCTGGGTAAGCTGCATTCTGCGCAAGTCTTTGTCATTAACCATACCTTCTTGGCCTACCGCTTCTTTGTCTTCAGCAGTGCGGCCAACAACACAGGTATTACTCGTGGTAAGCGGCAAACCTTGCGCCAAAAGGTTATTCCAGGTGTGACTATCAAGCGCTTTATTGCGATTCGTAATAAGCGCCACCTTGCCATTTCGTGCAACTACTTCATCGATGAAAGCGGCTACACCAGGCACCAGTGTGGCTTCTTCACGTCTTACCCATTCGGCCCAGCTTTGTGAAGAATATCCCAAGCCAGCACTTTCCCGTTCTTTTTGATAGGTGCTATTGTCTAGCACGGTTTCATCAACATCCATCACCACAACATCGCCATTAGCAAAACGCGTAGGTAGCGCTGAAATAGCTTGGCCATACACAAAACTTGAAAGAACAGGGTACTCTTTGCTGCTGGTTTGGTATATCACGGCATTTGACAGAGTGTGTGATTTTACACCAGCAAGCGGGGTTGATGGCGCAGACGAGCACGCCGCAATAGCTGATACTGCAGCGCCTATGCACGCCGCTTTGCTGATGTAAGAGAGCTTGTTAAGAGATAACAATGTTATTTTCCTTTTATTGTTTCTTCTGCCTACCGGTTTCAACACCCAAATTATGTCTGAATTTATCGATGAACTGGGCCTGATAATTCAGCAATGGCGTCGTGTGCATGCAGACTTTCTTGATGTTCTACTTTTACACGAAAATAGGTAGCTTGGTAATACGTACTTAACGCTTCATGCAGTCGCCTTACCGAATCTTCTACAAACATTAGGTTTTCAGCATTACGCTTGGCAAACGCCTGTTCATCTTCACGCTTAACTGCGGTTTGAAGCGGTGTGCCTAACGCGTTTTCTATCAGGTCAATAATACCAATAAAATCGGGGATCTCGTTGTCGCTTAAATCTAGGGTTATATCGGCAAAAGAACGCTGTGCATGCGCCGTGGCGATGCTGGCTTGTTTAGAAGCGAGCCAAGCGCCCATTTCTTCTACGGATAAACCTTTTCCTTCGAATTGCTGCACAAACACTTCTGATAACGCCTTGCGAGAGAGGGAGGCCGAGCAAGGACAAGTACTAGAGTACGGTACTCTTAACTTAAGCTGTGCCTCACAACGTTCAGGTGAACGCCTTACGCAAAGTGAAGCTGGGTACGATTGATATCCTGAGATCCTACTTATGAGCGCCGGACGCGACACGGTGAGGTCAAAGTGTAGATTAAGCTGGGCGCTGTTGCTCAGCCCATCTTGAGACTCGATAAGCGCGTTCATTAACGACACAAGTGCCGACTTATGTAAGTCTTGGTTGCTCAAATATCGCTGCAGCAAGCTGTACAATCGAGACATGTGAATGCCTTTAGCATTGGGGTGATCTAAACTCACTGTTACATCGACTTTTGCTTGGCTGGCTAATCGCTCACCGCGCTTACCTAGCACGTGCAGAGGAATAGCAATGCCCTGCATGCCTACACTATCAATACCAGGAAGTTGCGCAGTGGAATGCTCTGTAGTGACATCGGGAAGTACCGTGTCGGAATGATTAAAACTAGACAAAATAACCTCTGAATGAGACCTCAAAAACGGCTTACATCACTAATATTGCGAGCGTCGCTCGATAAGAATTACCCGCTTTTGAGGTTATGATGAAACTAATAGGGTTGTGATTGGGTGGTCTCGCGCTCTTCGCAAATAGGCACCTGCACGGTCGACCTAAGCCTATAGTTAATCAGGTGCGCACCAACGATAATAAACGACGCGATTACCGTGATTATCACTTCACCATATTCACCTAGCACTTCGTGTCCTAAGCCTATCCACTCAACGAGCAGCGGACTACTTAAAAGCGTTAGTCCAAAAACGCCAGCAAATACTACCCACTTATTTTTGTGATGTAGGTAGCCTAGTGAAAGTGCAAAGACCCCAATGGGCAACACAAAGAACAGCAATATTTGATGGAAGGTTTCATCATTGAGAATTGACACACCTGCCAATGCAGGTATGGAAATTAATAAAATAGGCGTTAATAAACAATGTATTACGCAAAGGGATGAAAGGAGCATAGCGAGCCTGTCTGAAATGAACTGCACTTTTGGCATTACGCTGCTTCCTTGAGATATCGAATTCATAGTATGTCCGAAAATTGCTATGGCGCACGCATAATGGGTGAAGCTTGCGCCTGAGAGAATAAAAAATCTAACTAGCTGCTTATCAGTAAGGTTGGCTGACTTGGCGTTATCTCTAGTGCGCCTTGTCCTTTGTTGGTTACCCAAATTGCATTAACGTGCTGCAGGCTTGGCCAATGGGGAAACCCTGTCATCTCAATACGCTTTACGGGGCCTTGGCAACTAAGCAAATATGCGACACGAAAATCAGAATGCGTGTTGCGATGGGCATGGTCTTCGTGTTCACTTTCATGCTCGTCATGCTCGTCATGCTCGTCATGCTCGTCATGCTCGTCATGCTCGTCATGCTCGTCATGCTCGTCATGCTCGTCATGCTCGTCATGCTCGTCATGCTCGTCATGCTCGTCATGCTCGTCATGCTCGTCATGCTCGTCATGCTCGTCATGCTCGTTAGCTACCTCCCATGGGCTTTCAAGTGTGGTATCGAGTAATTCACACGTATTGCTCAGGGTAAAAATATCGTCAAAGCGCTGAAAAACCTTTTGCGTTTCTTTATAACGTTTTTTCTCGCTAGCCGTGGATGGCGCGTATTCAAACCCCAGAACATCAGCAGCAGGCAGCTGCAGCACAAACTGCCACTCACTTCCCGCTTGTAGGATTTGTAGTTTGCCTTCGCCGTGAGTATGAGGCGCAGCATGAACAGCGTTGATACCCATCCCAGCCAAATTCAATCCGACAAAAGTACCTACCTTAAGAAAAGTTGAAGAGGCGCGTAGCGCTTTTTGTGAATTCTTCCACGTAATAGAAATAGTTTTCATTTTTACCTCTTGCGTAAACGTTACAATATAACATACCATAAAAATAAATATGATACATTATCACATTACACAAATTCAGAGGTTAGAATAATGAAACTGTCTCGATTGGCGTTAGGCTTATCGCTTTCAGCGCCTGCGTTGCTATTAGCATCTCCGTCAGCGCTGGCACAAACACTTTCTGGCACGGTAACTAATGCAGCCGGAAAGCCGCTCGCCAATGCCACTGTTGAAATTGAGGCGCTAAAGCGTGTTACCAGCACTAACGAGCTGGGCGAGTTTACTTTCTCTGACGTAAAGGAGGGCGACTATACGCTTCACATATTCGCCTCTGGCTTCGCTCACTTACATGAGCATACGCAAGTTCAATCTGACAACGCGGGTGGCGCTAACTTTGTCTTGGCGCGCAGTGCTATCGAGGTCATTGACGTGCACGCCACGCCTATGCATTTATCGGTGATGGAATCGGCCACACCAGTGAGCGTGTTATCTGGCGAAACCTTACGTCGGCAACAAGCGGCCACGCTGGGCGATACGCTAGAAAAATTACCCGGCGTACAGTCTAACTTCCATGGCAATGTTGCGAGCACGCCAATTATTCGTGGCCTTAGCGGACCACGGGTACTGATTACTCAAAATGGCTTGGATGTGAGCGACGTTTCCCGTGTTGGCCCCGACCACGCAGTAGCAAGTGAAGCATCGACCGCTAAACAAATTGAAGTGCTGCGTGGGCCAGCAACCCTGTTCTTCGGAAGCGGTGCGATAGGCGGTGTGGTGAACGTAGTTGACCAACGTGTGCCCACGTCCACTGAAACGCGCGGTGAATTTGTATTAGAAACGCAAACCGTTAACGACCAGAAACTTGGAACGTTTAACGTGACTACTGGGGTGGACAACATAGCCTTTTACGCTGACGGTTTTTATCGCGATTCAAATGATTATGAAACACCTGTTGCCCCTGACATTGATGACCCAGATGGCGCCCATGTGGTTGAAAACAGTAACGAAGAATCGAATGGGTTTACGTTAGGGACCAGCTATTTATTCGACCAAGGCTATGTTGGCGTAGCGGTAGAGCGATTTGAGCGAGAGTATGGCGTGCCTGGGCACAGCCATGGCGGAGATACTTCGGTATTCGCTGATCTTGAGCAAACTAAGTATCAGCTTTTAGGTGAGTACAACTTTACCAATGACTTTTTGCAAAGTGTTCACTTTAGAGCGGGCTATACCGATTATGAACATGCTGAAGTTGAGGGCGGTTTAGTAGGTACCACTTTTAGTAATGAAACCGAAGAACTTCGCGTAGAGTTATTGCATAAACCCATGGCTGGCTGGCGCGGTGGTATCAGCCTTCATTACAAAGGGAGCGATGTATTTGCTCAAGGCGAAGAAGCCTTTACACCGCCTTCAGAAATGGAGATGTTTGCTGTAGCACTCATGGAAGAGCGTCACTTTGGTGATTTTCTGGTTCAATTAGGGGCGCGAGCGGAAAGCGTAACATTAGACGCATCAAGTGTGCTGTTGCCTGAGCTTGACGCTCACGAGCATGACGATGAACATGATCATGATGAGCATGCTCACGACGAACATGAAGGCAGCGAGTTCGTACGACAGTTCGCGGTAGATCAAGAGTTTACACCTATATCGCTATCAGCGGGTGTAGTTTATACCATTAATGAAAGCTATAACGTGGGCGTTTCACTTTCCCGTTCAGAGCGCGCCCCTTCTGCCTCTGAGCTTCTTTCTTTTGGCCCGCATATTGGCACCCGTACCTATGAAATTGGCGCCCTGTTTGATTTGTCAGAGGAAGGCGAGTTTGTGCTTTCTCAAACGGCAATCGATCTTGAGACAGCAAATAACATCGACCTAACGTTCAGAAAAACACAGGGTGACGTTGGCTTTGTATTTAATGCTTTTTATAACCAAGTAGATAACTACTACTTCCAAGAAGAAACCGGCTTATTCGCTGAAAGTGGTCATGACCATGATCATGGCGAAGAGGGGCACGGTGAAGAAGAGCATAGCGAAGATGAACACAGCGATGAATTACCTGTTTACCTGTTTGGTTCAGCTGACGCTGTTCTTCATGGTTTTGAGTTACAAGTTGCCTGGCAAACCACTGACAACCTAAAACTCGATTTCTTCGCCGACTACGTTAAAGCCCGCCTTAAAGATGGTGGCGCACTGCCTCGCACTTCGCCCATGCGAGTGGGCTCACACGTTGCCTACACGTTAGATAACATTCGCGCAGATTTAGACATCACATATTTTGCAAAACAAGACGATATCTCGACGTTCGAGACTGAAACGGACGGCTACACCCTTGTTGATGCTTCAATCACGTACGACATTCCTTTGGGAGATATTGATTTATCGGTTTACCTGAGCGGTGAAAACCTAACCGACGAAGAAGCGCGCGTTCACACCTCATTTCTGAAAGATATTGCACCACGTCCGGGTAGAAACTTTGCTTTCGGCGTACGCGGTTATTTCTAAGATCAGCTTATAAAAAAGAATTATTGATAGGGATACACACATGAAAAATAGACTAGTACTAAGCGCCATAGCCAGCGCACTTTTGCTCGCAGGCTGTGGTGATGCAGAAACCAATATTGTAGAGCTGGATCCTATTGAGGTGCCAGAGGATGATCACGACCACGACGATCACGACTCAGATTATGAAATTGAAAGTGAAGGCAGATTGGTTGTTGCCGATGCTGCATCAAATACGCTCACTGTCTTTGATCTAGATGATAATTCAGTACTTGATACGTTTTCTGCAACCTTTGATGGAAGCAGTGTAAGCGCCTCCGCAGACTATCGCTTTGCAGTCATCAACAGCCGAGCAAACGGACTAACTGAGTTTCTTGATGGTGGATTATGGCGAGAAGATCACGTAGAGCATCTGCACGACTATGAAGAAGCCCCAAGTCTGTCTGGTTTCACCCTTGAAGGTAGTCAACCGACTCACGTAGTAACACACGACGGTCAGCTTGCTGTGTTTTACGACGGAAATGCGGACACCAGCATGCCGGCAGCGGTAAAAGTGGTAACCGATACCCAAATTGCCAGTGAAATTACAGAAGTTCCTACTTTGGAATTTACTGTAAATATGCACGGTGTCGCGGAACCGCGTGGAGACATGCTAATTAGTACTGTACGTCGTGATGATGCAGAGTCTCGTTCTGCTAACCCAATCTTGCCAGACAGCGTTGCGGTATATCACTGGCATGATGGCGAGTACGAAGAAGAGCAACGCTTTGATGGCGAGTGTGCTGATTTACATGGCGCCGCTCAAAACGAAGTCGCTGTGGCATTTGGCTGTAGCGACGGCGTATTAATTCTCAACGAAGATGATGAGGTATTTACCAGCGCGTTTATTGAAAACATTGATGGTCTTGGCGACCTGCGCATTGGCACAATGTATGGACATGAACACGCTGAAGCGTTTATTGGTATTGCTTCACAGCACGGCGGTGGCAGCGCCATCTTGGCCAATGTGTCGCCTGTAACTAGCACAATGAGCGTGATTGACTGGCAGCCAGAGACTGACGCTCATGCAGTGTCATACGGCTTCTCAATGGGCGGTGAATTCTTTGTTATTTTAGATGACAAAGGTTTTGTAACACTGCTAGAAGCGCATGAAGAAGACGGTGACACGCACTGGGAATTTGCGCACAAAATTGATGTGGCCAGTGCCAGCGCCGCAAACCTAGCAGAAGGTCAGTCATTTAGCATGGCGGCATCGCAACACGAAGAAGCCTTGTTTGTTGTTGACCCTGTTGCGCAAGCTATCCTTGCTGTTGATTTGGAAACCGAGACCACAGAAACCTTGCTTGAACTGGATTTTGAGCCTGCAGGTGCAGTTTGGCTAGGTATTGCAGAAGAACACGATCACGACCATTAATACGTAGTGATATTACGCTAATGAAAGAGCAGGCTATAAGCCTGCTCTTTTTGGTTTTAATGTATTTTGTGCTTAAAGCCATTAGTTTGTTGCTAGAGCTGCTTACAACAACAGCTTTATTTAGGCAGCGGAATAAACTCGCGGTCATCGCCCGGAATAGTTGGGAATAACCCGTTTGCCCAACGAGCCTCAGCGTCTTCTATTTTCTCTTGAGAGTACGCCAAAAAGTTCCAACGTAAAATGGGTTGTTTCTCCATTTTCTCTCCACCTAAAAGGAAGTAGCGACTATTCTCCATGGTTTCAATTTCACTTTCATCGTCCAATAGCACAAATTCGCCAGCGCTGAATACTGCATCGCCTAGTTTTACTTTTCCGGAAATAACGTAACAGGCCGTTTGAGAATTGCCACATGGACGCTCAATAACCGCTCCTGCTTCTGTTATCACATCTAAATAAAACATGGGTGAGTACGTCTTAACCGGTGACGTGTAGCCGTACGCTTCCCCTGCAATTAGTCGCATCAGTACTTTCTCACGATGTATATACGGCAGTTTAGCTTTGTTAACATGTATAAAGCTGGGCTCCATATCTGCCTTTTCTTCAGGCAATGCAACCCAGCACTGTAGACCGTTTAGCACATGGTCACTGCCTCGGGTTTCAATGGTCTCTCGCTCAGAGTGAACAATGCCTTTACCCGCTGTCATCCAGTTTACGTCACCAGGCTGTATTTCCTGAATAGTGCCTAAGCTATCCCTATGCAGCATACTACCTTCCATTAAATAACTAATGGTGGCCAGTCCTATATGCGGGTGGGGCCTAACGTTAATGCCGCTGCCTGCTGGGAAATGTGCAGGTCCCATATGGTCAACAAAAACAAATGGGCCAATGCTCCTTGCGTCAACGTGGGGAATAATGCGACTTACTGAGAAGCCACCTAAATCTTTTTTGTGAGATGAAATTCGTTTTGCCATGATCTTTCTCAATTAACGTTGTTGGGAGAAGTTAACCGGTGACCACGCGGGCTCGGCTGATTCTATTGGTGTTGCGAGTTCTGGGTACTGCTGTCTATCGGCAAAAACGACGTTGCCGTCTACGACAGTTAACTGTGCTTGTGTGTTTAGCAATGCCTTTTCACTTACTGTTAAGATATCGTGGTTAAGAATAGCAAAGTCAGCGTAAAAGCCAGGTTGCAATCTACCCTTAACGTTTTCTTCTCCAGATAGTGCAGCGCTTCCTTGAGTAAATAGCTTAAGGGCTGTCAGTCTGTCTACATGCTTTGTACCTAAATCAAAACCACCCACGGTTTTTCCGCTCACTGCCCAGTAATAGGTTGCCCATGGATTAAAACTTGAAACGCGGGTACCGTCTGTGCCTAAGCCCACTGTGATACCAGCACTAAGCATTTGCTTTATAGGGGGCGTGCGCTTGGCTTGCTCGGCGCCATATCGCTCAACGAAATCCTCACCAGCAAAGGCCATACGACCTTGTACCGCAATCGAGCCACCTAACGCTTTAATGCGCTCGAGATTTTCATCAGACACCGTCTCGGCGTGGTCGATAATCCAGCGCACGCTATCAACGGGCTGTGTTGAGTGAATATGTTCAAGTACATTTAAAATACGTGTTATAGATTGGTCATAAGTGGCATGGAGCCTAAACGGCCACTGCTGCAATAGATGAAGCCTAATCACTTCTTCCAGCGCATCTTCGGCTTCGCCTGGAAGTTCAGGGCGTGGCGCACGAAAGTTTTCATAGTCTGACGCTTTATAAGTAAGTAGCTCGCCACCGCCTTCAATTACATAGCCATTGTCTAAATGAATATGCTGGTTTTGATTTGCTTCATACTTACTCATCCATGTAGCAAAACTCACCATTTCTTTAGTGGGAACTTGCGGGAACAAGTAATTAGAAACCCGTATCGGTAACTCACCGAGCTTGGCAAGGGTTTCACTGGCTGTATAGTCTTCAGGAAAGGTATGGCCACCGCCGCCTGCGTCTACTACACTGGTTACGCCTAGGCTAAGTAGTTTGCGATAAAACTGTCGACTGGAATTTAACTGTTCATTTGCGCTTAGTTGAGGCAGCGCGGCAATGGTCTTATATAAAATCATTGGGTTGGGTTGAGCAAGCAAAACACCTGTGGGGTTGCCGTTAGCATCTCGCTCTATCACGCTTCCCTTTGGTGCTTGGGTGTCTTTGTCTATTCCCAGTGCTTCAAGGCCTTTTTTATTGAGCACACCACCTGAGTAAAGATGAAGCACAAATACCGGTGTGTTTGGCGCGATGTCGGTAAGCTCTTGTGGTGTAGGTAAGCGCTTCTCTTCAAATTGATAAGGGCTGAAACCTCCAATGACTCTTACCCATTGACCCTTGGGCGTGCGTTTGGCTTGTGCTTCTAGCATGGCTAAGCCTTCTTTCAAGCTTGTAATACCTTCCCAGCGAGTTTCTAAATTATAAAAACGTCCTCCACGCGTTACGTGCATATGCGAGTCATTAATACCTGGAATAAGCCGCTGTCCTTTTGCATCGATTACTTGAGTGGCACTATCTGCGTCTGCTAGCAGCTGTTGGGCATCTTGCGAAAAGGCGCTAAATTTACCGTTTTCTACGCTAAGAGCCGTATAGGTTTGGCCGCTCGAATTTGTGATTTTTGCATTTACAACGACCAGATCTGGGGCAGCCATTGCCTGGCTAGCGCCAAACAATAGAGCAACAATCGAAAAACGTGACAATAATAAATTCATGGGATAGCTCCTAGTTATTGCTGCTTTGGCTAGTGGTTTGTTTACCTGACTGGGCTGCAAAATAAGTGGCTAGGGCGTCAATATCGTCATCGCTAAGCCCTGATGCATTGGGGCGCATGATGCTGGCCATACCGCCTTTCCTGATGCCGTCGCGATAAGCTTTAAGTGCATAAACTAGGTACGGTTTGTTCTGACCTGCCAAATTAGGGTTACTTTCAATGTTGGCAATACCTGTTTCACCGTGACACCCCATACAGTATTGTGAAAGTGTTTGGCCTTTTTCATATTGCGCGCTATCGGTATTAGCGCTAACGCTGAAAGAAAGTGTTGCGATTTGAAGCGCGGTCAATAGTGCTACAAGTGGGTGCAAAGCTCTCATGTTAAACTCCTCGTGCAGTAACGATTCAAGAGCGACAGGTCACGCTGACCTGTCGCATTAAAGGCTACTGGCCTTCTTTGGCGTTAAACATTTCGGTTGCGTAAATAAGGCCTAAACCGTACCCCCCAGCATGTTCTTTTGCGATGTTTGTCACGTCCACATAGCTTTCAGTGCGAGCCCAATCACGTTGAAGTTCTAGAAGGTACTGCAACCAAGTAATGGGTTGAGCACCTGCCTGAATCATACGCTGAACCGCCATGTCGTGAGCTTCTTTAGATACACCGCCAGACGCATCGGTTACAAAATACACGTCATAGCCTTCTTCAATGGCAGACAGCACTGGCCCTACACCGCAAACTTCTGTCCAAAGCGCTGCAATAACAATTTTGTTCTTTTTAAATTTCTTAACCTTGTCGGTGACTCGCTTATCTTCCCAGGTGTTCATCGTTGTGCGGTCAATAGGTGTTTGGTCGGGGAATACTGCTTTTAATTCCGGGAAAAGCGGGCCGCTGAATGACTTTTCAGCTACGGTTGTCAGAATGGTGGGTACATTAAATGCCTTTGCAGATTTTGCTAGACCTGTAACGTTGTTGCGCACATCTTCGATTGAATGTGAGCGTGTTGCAAACGCCATTTGAGGCTGGTGGTCGATAAGAATGACCGTGTGGTTGTCGGGTGTCAGAAGGCTCTTGGCTGGCTCTCCCGCTTGCACAGAAGGAACAAGAAAGGTTAAGCCAGTAACAAGTGCTGCCATTGATTTTTTAATATTGAACATTGTGATTTCCTCTTGGATTAAGTTTGTTGTGAGTACTTCGTAAACCTCGAGATAAATCCTATGTTCGTTTTTATTAATTTAAAATGCGTAAAAATTCATCAAGATATTCTAATTTTTAGAATTAAATGCCTAGATTTGAGAGAATCACGCAAAATCTAACAAATCAGTACCGAAGAAGTTATCGATGACACAGCGCCATTCACCACTTGCATCCCTTTGCAGAACGTAAACGGCGCGCTTACCCTCGCAGGGTAGGGCGTTGGGTGTTGCTTTAGGAACAAGGTAAAGCTTAGCGACGACTAGCGCTACGTCACCGGCTTGTATAACCCGTTCATCTCCGGTTGTAACAAAATGATCGGGCATGAATTTCTTTTGAAATTTAAGCAGGGCATCAACGCAGTCTCGCTGCGTGGCATGTTCTTCAGCGGCTTGGTTTTGCGTTGAGCTGGACATAGGGGTCGCGACCACTGTTGCATCGCTAGCATAACATTGGGATAAGGCGTCTTGATCGCCGCGGTTAACTGCGTCATGCAACTGTTGTAACACGTGAGATATTGGATTGTTCATGGCTGTCGTTCCGTTATTTTTACCGCAAGACGAGCCAATAAAAAACCCGCCTTTGCGGCGGGTTTAGTGAATTCTATTTACGCACTAGCTAACCCGCCCATTCCTTAGAATAGCGAGAATAATAATCAGCGCAGACGCTGAGTAAGCAGTATGTGTATTCGTGTTCTTAGGCATAGTATTTAAAAACAGTGCGCTGCTAGTGAGTATTTAATGACCCGAGTATCCTGTGCATAATGAAGAAAGTCAATGGGTTTTTAGGTGTAGAAATTAGACCCATGCGAGTGGGTGGGCAAGCGGTAAGTGTAAGGTATAAGATGTAACGCTACCCTAGGCTTCAAATATGGTAATGCGAATAATCGTGCCCTGCTTTAAACAATCATAAATATCTTTATCAGTGAACCCGCTATTGCGGAGAAGTTGCCTGGCAACTAGCTTAGCGCCTTTTGTACATTGCTTGTCACGTATTATTCGAAGTGCTTTGTTTAAATAACTAATAGAAGGCATGATAAATAACCTTACGCGCTAGGCGTGAGTTTTGTATGATATTTAAACGATATATTTTGGTGTAATGATCACTCAAACCATACAAACTGTGTTACGAATTAAGGTGGAATTTGACCCTTGGAGTTACTTTATAGCTGGTTAACGGCCAATGATGCGATGTCGATGTCATCATCAGTAGTACTTGTTGTTACCTCCTTCTTTACGTCGATGATGACAGCAACGCTGGGTATTGGTGGCGGGGTCTTATTACTGGCAGTAATGGCCGGTACTATGCCAGTCAGTGCGCTGATCCCGGTTCACGGTTTAGTTCAGCTTGGTTCAAACGGCAACCGTGCACTGATGACTGCAAGGCATATCGACTGGAGTATGCTGAAGTATTTTTCTTTAGGCGCAATCGTTGGCGCGTTCTTGGCGTCGTTTATTGTGGTTCAGCTGCCGTTGGTTATTATACAATTTGCGGTTGCCGCATTTATTTTATTTCTGGTGTGGGGGAGTAAACCCAAAGCACAAGAAATGAACCCCGCGGGTAGAACATTGGCAGGGTTAGTAACCACGTTGGTTTCAATGTTTGTAGGTGCTACAGGGCCTTTGGTGGCGGCATTTGTACACCGAAATAATTACAGCAAAATGCAGATAACCGGCACGTTTGCCAGCTGTATGACACTGCAACACGGCCTTAAAGCGTTTGTTTTTACCTTTGTAGGATTTTCCTTTGCCCAGTGGGCGGGGCTAATCATTATTATGATTGCCAGTGGTGCGCTCGGCACGTTTTTCGGCTTGAAGGTATTAAAGCGTGTCCCCGCTGAAAAATTTATGCTGGCGTTCAAGATAGTGGTGACACTGTTAGCCCTGCGGCTCTTGTGGCAGGCATTCTCAGCTTTATTTCCCGCTGTAATCTAACACAGCTTTTTAGCTTCAAAATACTTACATTAGTGCACAAGTTTTCATTTCTAGCGTTTAAAACGGCATGTGTATCAGACATTAAGAGAAGATAAACCAGCGGAGGCAGACCACTGGTTTATCTTTTTGCCTTTAGCTTTTACTCAGGGCTGAACCTACATATTGCGTTTGGCTTTTGGGGTTTGAGTTTTAAACAATTAGAACCTGTAGCTCAGCGATAGATGCCACTCTCGTCCCGCTGCGGGTACTCGCTCACCTAGTACAACATCAGTATTCCTCACGCGGTTAATTCCCGCTGTGTGTGGGGCGTAATGCTTATCAAATAGGTTATGAACGGTTGCCGTTACCTGAAGGTTTGACTGTGCATTATCTATAAGGGTGAAAAGCCCCGTAATATGCACCAATCCATATCCAGCGGTAGTGTTTTCACTTTGTAGCGCTGAAACGTGGTTTTGTGCTCCTGCCAATTCTGACGTTAATTGGAGTGCCATTGGTGCATCAAGCAGCCGTGTGTCCCACTGAATGGTAGTGATGAGCTGTTCGGGGGCAATACGAAACAACGCATCGTCGATATCGTCGCGATTACCGTGCTGAACACTTGCTACTGCGTTAAGCTTCACGTTATCAAACACATTACCCGAAACAGTCAGATCTGCCCCTTTGATTACGGCGTCTGTATTAGTCCATTGAAATGGTGTTGTGCCTGCCATCATGGTGGAGACCATATTGGCAGCCATATTCATGCTGGGAGAACCAGTAATATAGTCTTCAATATCTTGATAAAAGAGACGAGGAGAAACTGACCAGCCTTTGAAACGGTAATCAATACCCACATCTATCTGGCGTGCTGTTTCGTTGTCTAGAGCCAAGTTACCAATGTAGTTAAACCCGTCTGCCATTCCCCCAGAAATACCAAGAGGTAGCCACGTATAGCGCTCGAAGTAAGTAGGGGCACGGTTTTTCTGCGATACGCCAAGGACAACATCGACATTGTCGCTGGCGTGATATCGCGTGCTAGCGGCAATATCTAACATGTTATAGCTCTTACTGCGTTCTGCCGCGTTGAAATCATCAACGAGTGAAGCAATGGCTGGGTTCATCATAACCATATTAGAACCGGCTAGCCCGGCATCCATGTCAACACGTGTATACCGGGTACCAATTGTTGTTGAATAAGATGCTTTATCTCGCTGCCATTCTGCGTATACGCTGGCTGTGTCTTTTTCTACGTTGGTAAAGTTATCAACGAAGAACATGCCGTTATTAGGGTTGGTGATGGTCGAGTTATTCCTGCTGTGGTGCAGATAGGCACCTAGTTTGAGGTCACCTTCATAAAATGGCATTACATAGGTGGCATCTACACCTTGAGCAATAGCATCAGCGTTATTCTCTCTCGCCATGTCGGCAGACATCACCATGCGCTGTGAGAAGTTATCCATGGCATGTTGGTTGCTGTTGCCAAACCAGCTTAACGTGAAGAACTCCCTATCGTTTGCGTTATAGCGATAGCCCAGTCGATACCAAGCGGCATCAATAAAACCAATGTCCATGGCTAAAGCAGGCGTGCCGCTTTCGTTAGTATTAAGTTGCTGATAACTCACATCGATTTGGTGATTGCCCCATTCGACGCCCGCCCTAAACTTACCGCCATTTCTTTGGTAATGGCTGTTTGGTATAACGCTGTTATCTCCCGACTCTTGTTCGTCGCGCTGCTGATGAGTGAAGGCGCCGCTAACAAAAGCCTGCTCACTCTTATAAAACAGATTGCCTTGGTATTGCTGACCGCTCCCCGGAGATATTACGCTGGCACTTACGCTACCGCTAAAGCCTGTATTCAAGTCAAAAAGTGCTGAGGCATCAGAGTGAATGCGAAGCTTTCCGCCTAGCGTCTGCACACCTGCACTTACTGGCACAATCCCCCGGCAAAGGGTGGCGGTCAGTCCTGGTTCTGGCAGCACATGAGAAAGGGGCGAGTCCATGGCGTTTGGTCCTGCTCCAGCAATATCAACGCCATCAATGCTTACGCCAACTCGGTCACCATAAAGTCCTCTATACTGAATAAGCCCAGTGACTGGGCCGTTTCGGGATATCGACACGCCAGGTAATGTGGCAAGCTGATCGCCGAAGTCAGCGTCAATATTGCTGGTAGCACTAACAGACTCTTGTTCGATATTTTGCGTGCTAAGGGAAAGCGGTGTGCCAATAACGGTGACCACTTCTGTCGAAGTGTTATCGGCTAAGTCGATGGTGTTTGCGTAAATGTGTACGGGCGCGCACGCAGTGAATACGGCAAGCGCAATGATAGATTGCTTCATAACAATTCCATTTTAAAAAACGAGTGTTGTGCATGGTGAAAGCATGCATGTTCAGTGTGTTTTTGGAGGTTGTTATGCGTGTGGTGGGGCACGACTTAGCGGCGCCGCGTAAGCAAAATCTGTAAAGGGCTTAGCCGCTAAACGCGCGACTAAAGCGCGATAGCGAACTAGTGATAGTAAAGGTAATGTGGCATGTAGTGGCTCGTCAACCTGAGGTAAGTCGGCTAACGTGCCATTGGTACAGTCAACGTGCTCGGCGGGTGCTTTGAGCAGTTCGGGGCTAACAAAAACGAACTCACCTTCAAATTCAGTGGCGCTAATTGAAATGTAGCGCATGGTCTTGCCAGTACAAATAAGTTCAATATCTTCACCTACAAACGCACGTGCTTGCTGCATAGTATGGGCAGCAAGGCCAAGTGCTAATGCATTTTGCAAAAGCATACAAAGGCAAAGTGTTAGTGTAAGTAGGCGTCTTAAAGTCATTTTTCTTTATCTGGTTAGCGCCTTTTTATCATAGCCTGCGTTTTGGTAATTTTTCTACCTATTATTTTTTACGTATCTCCAACCCCCGCTTTTTTCAGCTTTCTGTAAAGTGTACGGGTACTCACTCCCAGCGCTTGTGCAAGTTGCTGGGTATCGCCTTCAAAAGACGTGTGAACCTGACGTAAGTATTGGCGTTCCAATTCGTCTAAGGTCACAACGTTACTGTGAGATGACGAGGCATCATTGATAGCATCAGAGCTTATGTTATCGAGCTCGGGTAAGTCTGTATCGTAAATAACGGTTTCATCAGCCAGTAAAATAGCTTGGTCTACAATGTTTTTGAGTTCGCGAATATTGCCTGGGAACGGGTAGTTGGTTAGTTTTTCTAGCGCGTTTTTATGAAACCGTTTTTTCTCTTTAGACATTGCCAAAAAATGAGCGGCTATCAGTGCTATATCTGATTTTCTTTGTCTTAAAGAAGGGAGGTTGATAGGAAAACCGGCAATGCGGTAGTAGAGGTCTTGTCTGAATTCGCCCGTTTCCACCATGTGCTTTAAATTTTTGTGTGATGCACACACCAAACGAAAATCAGCCTTTTTAGACACTGTGCTTCCTACAGGTCGATAAGTTTGAGACTCGAACAGCCGCAGAAGCTTTACTTGTGTGGAAAGTGGGATATCGCCGACTTCATCAAAAAACAATGTGCCGCCTTCCGCTGCTTCTACGAGCCCTTTCTTATTTGTGGTTGCGCCTGTAAATGCCCCTTTTTCATAACCGAATAGTTCGCTTTCAAGCAGCGTGTCAGACATGCCGGTACACTCGATGACAACAAATGGTTTGCCAGCACGGTGACTACTCGAGTGAAGTGCTTGGGACACCAGCTCTTTACCCGTGCCGGTTTCGCCAAACAGTAGTACTGAAATATCTGAGTTAGCGGCGCGATTTATTTTGTTTAGCATTGCTTTAAATGCCTCTGATTCGCCGACCATCTTTCCTGCTGAAGGTCGGTTTGAGGCAAACGAAAGCTTATCAAGTATTTCCAAGAAACCTAATAATTCTCCGCTACCGTCGAAGATCGGGCGCATGAGGATGTCGCAGTAGCTTTGACCCTCACTGGTGGTATGAACGTGTACTACGCTAGCCGCTCGTCCTGTGGCTTTACTCTCTTGCATGGGGCAATGCTCGCCGCACTTATCGCAAGGTTTGCTGTTGCGGTGAGAGACTTGATAGCAGGTACTAAAGCCAAGCTTTATATCCACAGGGTAGGTATCTCTGTAGGGCTGGTTGACAGCTTCAATAACGTAGCTTGGGTTAATGAAGATTGCGGGTTTATCTATCGCATCTATCATCGCTTGTACTATGGATATATTCATGGGTGGCTGAATATTAGTTTGTTCTAATTTAATTTTGGCAATTTATCATATTGGCATAGAGCTTGTTCACTGTTTGAGACAAACGACAATACTTCGGTAGCAACTCATTCAATTCCAAAGAGAGTTTTATAATGAAAAATAGCGTAATGCTGATGGCGATAAGCTTATTGGCAAGTAGTGCTCATTCATTGGCAGATACAGTGACTGCCAATGAGAAAAAAAGTGAAAACAGTGTACAGGAAAAAGTCAAAGAAGCGCGATTACACGCAAAAGCACTGGGAGGCGCGCTAAAGTCACGACTACAGCAAGCAATTCAATCCGGAGGGCTAGAGGCTGGCGTTAACGAATGCCAGATTGCAGCGGCTCCTATTGCTCTGGCGCTTAGTCAAAACGGGTGGGAGGTTGGGCGTACCGCGCTGAAAGTAAGGAACCCAAACAATGCGGCAGATCAATGGGAGCGTGAGCAGTTAGCGTGGTTTTCACAATTACTGACCAAAGCTAAGCAAGACAATTTGGCCCCTAAAAGACCTATTGAAACTTATCAATACGATAGCGAAAGCGGTGAGTTTAGGTACATGATGGCGATTGAACAAGGTCAGGTGTGCATGGCATGCCACGGAGCCAATGTGGCACCTTCAGTAAAACAATCCATTCTAAAGCACTATCCCAATGATCAAGCTACAGGGTTTGAATTGGGTGATTTACGGGGTGCATTCACAATCACATATACACCCTAACGCGCCCTATTCTCTACCTCTCAATGTTCACCTACGTGACCTTTCTCTTGTGCCATATTTGTCACCTAAATGACAAATATGGCGAATGCATCGCCATGAATTGTTGCGTTGGATCAATAAGCCACACGCTCGGTCGTGGAATAATTTATCTGCACAGTACGAAAATACCGCCGTTTATCGGTAATGCGCTTAAGCAGCCAAATTACTGATGTATGGCATAAACCGTGCTCTTGCCATGCGGCATATTCACGTGTTCATCACTGAATTTTAAACCACTTTTCTGCTAAGCGTTTAACGCGCACACGAAATACAAGGGAGATAACCCATGAGCGATACGTTAATAGAACTATCGCGGTGGCAATTTGCATTAACTGCAATGTTCCACTTTATATTTGTACCCTTAACTTTGGGGCTTAGTTTCTTACTTGCCATTATGGAATCGGTATACGTAATGACGGGTAAAGAAATTTATAAGCAGATGACCCAATTCTGGGGAAAGCTGTTTGGAATTAACTTTGCCATTGGTGTAGCCACAGGCTTAACCATGGAATTCCAGTTCGGAATGAATTGGTCTTACTATTCTCACTATGTAGGCGATATCTTCGGTGCGCCACTTGCCATCGAAGGCCTAATGGCCTTTTTCCTGGAGTCTACCTTCGTGGGGTTGTTCTTCTTTGGCTGGGACAAAATGTCAAAGGTGAAGCATCTGATGGCGACTTGGCTGGTGGCCATTGGTTCAAACTTCTCTGCACTGTGGATCTTGATTGCTAACGGCTGGATGCAATACCCGGTAGGCGCTGAATTTAATTTTGAAGCCATGCGTATGGAAATGACCAGTTTTGCTGAGGTTATTTTTAACCCCGTAGCACAGGTCAAATTTGTTCACACTGTATCAGCAGGTTACGTGACCGGCGCAATGTTTGTGTTGGCAATTTCAAGTTACTACCTGCTTAATCATAAGCATATCGCCTTTGCGCGCCGTTCGTTCGCCATAGCTGCTAGCTTTGGCCTAGCCTCAACGCTTTCTGTGATCGTGCTAGGTGATGAGAGTGGTTATGAGCTTGGTGATGTACAAAAAGTGAAGCTGGCAGCAGTTGAAGCTGAGTACGAAACCCATCCTGCACCTGCGCCGTTTACCGTGTTTGGTATTCCAAACGACGAGAAGCAGGAAACCGAGTACGCCCTTCAAATTCCTTGGGCAATGGGCATAATTGCTACCCGTTCGTTAACCGAAGAAGTAAAAGGTATTAAGGATCTTAAAGAAGAGAATCGCGAGCGTATTCTAAGCGGAATTAAAGCCTATGAAGTGCTTGATGATGTAAGAAACGGCACCGCGACAGCTGAGCAACGTACTGCCTTCGACCAAAATAAAGACAGTTTGGGCTACGCTATGTTGCTAGAGCCTTTCACTGAGAACGTTTCAAATCCTTCTGATGCCGCGCTTCAACAGGCAGTAGATTACAGCATTCCGCCGGTTGCCCCATTGTTTTGGAGTTTCCGCCTTATGGTTGTGGCTGGCTTTATTATGCTTGCGCTATTTGTGTGCGCCTTTTACTACAGCACTAAACACAAGATTACTAAGCCACGTTGGCTATTAAAAAGCGCGCTCTACGGTTTGCCGCTTCCTTGGATTGCCTGTGAGGCTGGCTGGTTTGTCGCTGAATATGGCCGCCAACCATGGTCAATTGCAGAGGTGCTTCCGGTGCATACGTCGGTATCTAATCTCGCCGTAAGCGACGTGGTAATAACCCTTGTAGCCTACAGTGCTTTCTACACCGGCATGTTCATTATTGGTTTTTACCTAATGAAGAAGTTTGCCAAGAAAGGGCCAGTTCCACCTGAAGATAAGCAGCCTGACACTGAATTTGATCTTATTGACCTTGATGAGCAAGGAGCAAAAGCATGATTGATTATGAACTACTGAGAGTCATTTGGTGGTGCTTGGTTGGCGTTCTGCTAATTGGCTTCGCGGTTACTGATGGCTTCGATTTGGGCGTTGGAGCACTGCTCACGCTTATTGGTAAAAATGACAAAGAGCGCCGCGTAATGATAAATACAGTAGGGCCGCACTGGGATGGCAACCAAGTTTGGTTTATCACCGCAGGTGGCGCTATTTTCGCCGCGTGGCCTATGATTTACGCCACTGCGTTTTCTGGGTTTTACCTCGCGCTGGCCCTTACCTTAATTGCCCTTTGGATGCGCCCGATAGGCTTTGATTACCGCAGTAAATTACCTAACCCGCAGTGGCGTAAAGCGTGGGATTGGGCGTTATTTGCTGGCGGTATTATCCCAGCCCTTATCTTTGGTGTGGCGTTTGGTAACCTGCTGTTGGGCGTACCGTTTGAAATGGACAGCACGCTTAAATCAACTTACACAGGCTCGTTCTTTGGCCTTTTAACACCGTTTGCGCTGGTGGCAGGACTGCTATCTGTGGCTATGTTGCTGAATCACGGTGCAACCTGGCTACAAATGAAAACCGATGGCTTTATTGAAGTTCGCGCACGTGCAGTATCGGTTGTGTTAAGCCTGGCTGGTGTCACGCTATTTGTACTTGCAGGTCTTTGGGTAGCATTTGGATTAGATGGCTTCGTGATTACGTCGGCAGTCGATACCATTGCTACGTCAAATCCACTTAAGAAAGAGGTTGCCATTGAAGCTGGAGCTTGGGTGAGCAACTACAGCAAATACCCCCTTATGATGGCAGCACCTGTGCTGGGTATTATTGCTGGTTTGGCCTGTGCGCTTTTCTCTAAGAAAGGTAAAGCAGGCATGGCGTTTGTATCGAGTGCGCTATTTATAGCAGGCGTTATCTTAACAGCTGGCTTTTCAATGTTCCCATTCCTAATGCCAAGCATCACTATGCCAGAGGCGAGCTTAACCGTATGGGACGCTACGTCTAGCCATATGACGCTAAACGTAATGTTTATCGTTGCCTGTATCTTTGTGCCTATTGTACTTAGCTACACGGCCTATAGCTTTTACGTAATGCGCGGGCGCATTAAAAACGAAGACCTCGACCAGTCTCACACCATTTATTAAGGAGAACGCTATGTGGTATTTCGCTTGGATTTTAGGAGTTTTGCTGGCGTGCTCTTTTGGCATTATCAACGCCATGTGGTTGGAGTCGACGGAAAATATGGATAGACCCGAAGAGCAAGAATAGAAGTGGAGGTAGGCTGGCCGCAAGGACACGGGGTGAACTCGTCCATGGGGGCTCATCAGTAGCGTCCCTGCCGCTGAGGGTTCTTGCAGCCAGCCCACCACTTGGAAAAGAATGAAAAAGAAATGCGAAATTTGCTTTCATTACTAAGTAACGCAAAAGAAGAGTCAAAACCACAGTGATCAAAGAAAAAGTTCCCAACCGGCAAACGCTCAACGCGTGGTCCAATAAGATAGATAAGGCGCAGTCGCTTGGCTTGCGTACCTCTCTTACGGCCCAAGTAATGGTTAAGTGTTTGTCGCTTTTTTCTTTGATTATTGGGTTCTATTATTTTTCTCATATTGCTCATGACTGGGTAGTAAACCAGACTCCTGCAACAGCGAGTGATGTCACAGGACTTGCCGTTTCTCTGGGAATGAGTTGGCTGCTTCAAGGCGCATTCAATGCCTTATCTAGTAGTGCAAAAATGCAGGTATTAAATAAGCTAGAACAGCGCTTGCAGCAGGTTTTCATCGAGCGTCAATATGCGCTTATTCGCCAGCACTCGGTTTACTATTGGCAAACGGTGTGGCTGCAGCACTTACAGGCTTTTGCTGACTGGGCACTTGAATATCGAGTGCAGCAAATGATTGCAGTTGTTGTCCCCTTGTTTGCTTTAGCCGTTATCTTTTATGTGAACCCCGTTATAGGGATTGGCCTATTACTAACATTGCCGGTAGTGCCGCTTTTTATGATTATTGTGGGTAAAGGGGCGGCAGCGCTTCATCGAAAGCACTTTATCGCTCTTGAACGTTTGGGAAGTTTATTTACTGATAGGGTAGCCGCGCTGCCGATGCTGGCAAATTATCAGGCGCATCAAAAACAAACAGTCCTGCTTAAAGATGCCAGTGAAAATTTGAATGCGCGTACTATGAAAGTAGTGAGCGTAGCGTTTTTGTCCAACAGCGTGCTCGACTTCTTCGCAACACTCGCGGTTGCACTTACGGCAGTATTTATTGGTTTTTCACTGTTAGGTGAATTGAGTATTGGGCCGGAAATAACGCTCCATCAGGGCTTATGGATATTGCTGACTGTGCCATTGTTACTCAGTGAAATGAAAAAGCTGGGGCAGGTATACCATCAAAAGGCGCAAGCAGAAGCCGCCAAAGCTGAACTCGCGCCGTTATTCTCGCGCTTCACACAAAATCTTGATGGTAGTGCAATGAACCCGGTCAACGATGACACAACCCACCATTATTCATCAGAACACAAGGTATTGCTTACGGCTAATAACCTTAAGGTTTTTGACATAAACGCCCCGCAACCTCGCTTGCCGAGCGGTAAGGATAAATCGGCTGTTGATGATACTCCTGCACTCTTGCACGCTGAATCTCTAGAAGTATCAAAGGGCGATAAAATACTCATTAGCGGGCGCTCTGGTTCAGGTAAAACACTATTATTAGAAGCCTTAGGCGGTCAAAGACCTAGCACACATACATTCAGTGAACCGGTAATTTGGATAACCCAGCACCCCGTGATCACGGCAGGTACCGTGCGTGAAAATTTGTGTTTAAACGACAGCTTTACAGACGACGCGCTTATGAAAGCGCTAGAAGCAGTAGAACTTGACTTGTGGCTGTCGTTATTGCCTTTGGGGCTTGATACGGTAATGACGGATTATCCACTGCTTTCAGGTGGAGAAGCGCAAAGGCTGTCGCTTGCGAGAGCGCTGTTGCGCAAAGACAATATATGGTTGCTCGATGAACCCACGGCCCATTTGCCAGATTCCCAGCATGCAAGATTGGCACAGTTAATTGAACGTTTGGGTAGAGACAAAACACTGATTTGGGCTTCTCACAAAGCACTCCCTGCAAACTGGTTTAACCGCTTTTGGACGGTATCGCGAAGCACGCCCGAACAAGACGCCATTTTCAACTCAAAGTCAAAATCAGAGGCAGGGCTTAAAAGCAAAATAGGCGCATTACAAGACGAGCACCTACAAGGCTGTAGCAGTGTGACGGCAACGAGCTTTAAGGCGAATGCCAATCAAAAGGAGTGTGGCCTTGATGAAAAGTAAACCGGCTTATCTCACGGTACTGCTTGCTCTTTTACACGGTGTGGCAGGAATAACCATTCTTGTTATTTCTTCGTGGTTTATCGCTATCAGCGCTATTGCACCAATAGGTTTTAATTACGTTATTCCCGCGGTGGTTATTCGCGCGCTAGCACTACTTCGCATTGCTTCGGGATATGCCAGTATGTGGGTGGGTCATAACGATTTGCTTACCCGTATCGCAGAGGGGCGCTTGCTTGTATTCAGTCAACTTGAAAACAGTAAAATTACCGACAAAGCATTCACAACAGAAGCATTAGCCCAGCATACCGAAACGCTTGCCAGTCGGTGGATTGCTTGGATAGCTCCGCTTTCTAACATCACATTTATATTCACTAACCTTTGCATTGTTGCAGTATGGTTTGACCTTCCCGGCACCTCGTTTTTACTTACACTTTTTGTTATTTGGCTCTTCATCGTTGTGCTGCAAGGCTTTAGTGGTTTAAACGTTGCGAAAAAAGCGACAAAGGAAAATAAAGTGTTTCGCCATGAGTCAGCCGACTTTCTTAACTGCAGCGCTATATGGCACTTAAATAAAGCAATGAACAACATGCCAAAGGAAGAGGGTGGGCATGCGATCAATAGCATGCCGAGTGCTGACAGGGTGTGGCGACAACAAACTACGCAGAAAGACAAAGCTTTACGCGCGAGCTGGTGGTTTCAAGGCGCGGCATTTTTTGCGGTAGTGTTAGTTATGTCGGGCGCAGTTAGTCCAATATCTGACTTTTCGTATATGCCTATTGCTATTGTTGTGCCCATGATATTGATGGCTGCGCCTGATTGGGCTGGTGCAGCTTTTCACAGCATTACCAAGTTTGCACAGCACAAACAAAGCGCGAAAGCCCTTAAGAAGCTCAAAACCTCACCCATTAAAGTACTTGAACGCACCGAACTGCACCATTCACTTACGTTATCTGGCTATACTGCCAAAAATAGACGCTTACCTTTGGTCAATGCTACATTCCCAGCCACTGGCATCGTATGTATATCCGGGCCGTCAGGCTGTGGTAAGTCATCTTTGCTTCAGTCAATTGCGGGGGTTGTGCCTTCTACTGGACTTAAAGAAGTGGATGGCATGCGTATAGCCGATGGCTTAATTAAAAACTGGCGCTATGTGGAACAAGAGCCAATAGTGCTTTCTGGCAGTGTCTCTTCAAATTTAGACCCTGCCGGAATGGGTATTCCCCTTGATGACATGACTAACCTGTTAGCTCAATTAGGGCTAGAGGCACTGTTGCCGTTGTCTATGTGGGTTGGCAAGGCGGGTAGGACGCTCTCTGGGGGAGAGCGTAAGCGACTAGCCTTAGCGCGCGCTATTTTATCTCACGCAAAAGTGTTGCTTGTTGATGAACCCTTCGAGGGCTTGGATGTGACTACTCAGCATAAAGTGTGTGAGGTATTAAATCGCTACGCTGCCAACCATCTCATCCTAGTTGCTTCTCACGTTACGCCAAGCGCGTTAAATGTATCATCAACACTACTATTAGAAGAGGCTAGAATGAATAACCTTTGTGCAGGTCAGCATGCTATCAGGTTGCCTTAATATACAGGATTGACCTCAGCTAAGCGGATCGCTCAAATTCTTCCGTGATTTCTTCCAACGTTCTTCCCTTTGTTTCTGGGAAGAACTTAGCAACTAAGATCAGGCTGACTAAGGCAAACACGCCGTAAATTGCAAACGTGGCCGCGGCTCCCAAGTTGGCCAACTCCCAAGGGAAAACAACTTGAACTAGAAAACTGGTGAGTGAATTCACCATGCCAACTAATGAAATAGCCAAAGCGCGGGTTTGATTCGGAAAAATTTCAGCAAGCATTGCCCACATCACTGGGCCAAGAGACATCGCGAACGAAGCAACAAACGCAATAATGCCAAACAACACTAAAGGTGCATTCATATTAATACTGCTAGTTAGCAATGGTTGCTGATACGCATCGTATTCGTCGCTGGTAAGTGTGGTCTTTAGCGTGCGCTTAAACTCAACGTCTGAATAGTAAATATCGTTGGTTAGTGGAGTTAGCTTTATTGCCACACTCGGCGCATCTTGCTGTATTTCGTTTATGGCCGTTTGCTGTACTTGATATGTCGCCTGTTTAAAGCCATAGGTACAAATAGACATGCTGATCACTACGCCAGTTAAGCCAATCAGCAGCAGCGGTTTTCTTCCCCATTTATCAATAGTTAGCATAGCAACCACGGTAAATGCTACGTTAACCAAGCCAATCCATACAGCCTGCATAAATGCCGCATTGGTACCTACACCGCTTTGTTCAAAAATCGTGGGCGCGTAAAAAAAGATAACGTTAATGCCGGTAATTTGCTGAGCAATGGCAATAATAATGCCCACCATTAACGGAAATCGCATGGCCTTCGCCTTTAGAAAGCCTAGGCGTTCACGAAAAGGCCACGACTTTTCTTTAAGTGAAGACGCTATATCTTCAACAAGAGCGCTGGCTTGGGCTTTGTCGAATAAGCGGTTTATAACCTGTTCGGCTTCCTCGTGTTGGCCTTTTAGTACCAGCCACCTGGGGCTACGCGGAATAGTAAACAGTAAACCAAACCATAGTGCTGCGGGGATAACCTCCAAGCCCAGCATGTAGCGCCACAAATGCGTATCTATACTCCATTCAGTAACCCAACCTGCACCGCTATTGCTGAGCTGCAACAGGTAATAGTTGGTGAAATAGGATAGGGCGAAGCCAAATACAATGTTTAGCTGGTTCACCGACACCATTTTGCCTCGGTTTTCTGGGGCGCTTATTTCCGAAATATACAGCGGGGCAATGATCAGCGAACAAAACGCAATGCCGCCAATAAAGCGAGAAAGCACTAATAGTTCGAAATTAGGGGCTAAGGCTGAGCCGACAGAAGAAAGCAGGTAAAGGAAAGCGACAAGAATGAGGGCTTTGCGCCTGCCAATAGCGTCGCTAACGCCGCCGGCAAATAGCATGGCTATTAGCGCGCCTAGTGTCGGTGAGCTTACGACGAAGCCTTGCTGCCAATCGCTTAGGTTAAATTCGGCATCGATAAAGCCATTGGCTCCTGCTATTACACTGGCATCGAAGCCAAAAATAAACCCTCCAAGAGAGACAATGAGTGTGTAATACAGCGACGGAGACAGGGCTTTATTCATTTTATAGTTTGCCTAATGTGTCCCTATTTACTACTTCGGGTTCAAATAAGTGCTCAATAGGAATAGGGCTTTTTATGTCATAAACATGTTGTAGCACCCAATAAGCAGCCATTTCTCCCATAGCGTGAATAGGGTTATTAATTGTAGTGAGTTTCGGATAAAGGTAGCGCGAAAACAGTACGTTATCGAAGCCAATGATAGAAAGCTGGGACGGTATATCAAATCCCGCTTCTCTTGCGGCGGTCATTGCACCAGAGGCCATTTCGTCGTTCGCGCATACCAATGCGGTAAAGTCAGAGAATGTTTTCTGAAGATGCTGCATGCCTTCTTGGCCTGATGACTCGTGGAAGTCACCTTCAAAGACACTGTTTTCACTAAAGGTAACCCCTGCTTCTTGAAGGGCTCTTTTGTGACCTGCCAGACGATCGCTCGCATCCTTTTTAAATAGCGGCCCGCTAATGTACGCAATCTTTTTGTGGCCTGCATCAATAGCAGCTTTCGTTGCCATGTAGCCGCCTCTTTCGTTGTCCACAACAAAGCAGTTCTCGTCGAGAGCGTCCACTTTTCGGTTTATCACAACAACGGGGATCTTACTGTCTACTAGTGTTTTTAAGTAGTCATCGGAGACGGCTTCAGCGTGAAGAATCAAGGCATCGCAACGGCGGCTTTTTAGAAACTCAATAGCTTCGTGCTCGCGCTTTTCATCCACATGACCGGCGGTAATAATAACGTGCTTACCGTTTTGTTTAAGTACATGTTCTACCGTACTCATCAAGTCGCCAAAGTAAGAGCCGTGCAGTTCTGATACGAGCAAACCGACGCTGTTAGTGCGGTTTGACGCAAGAGATTGAGCGATGGCATTGGGTTGATATCCCAACGATGCCATAGCATCCTCTACTTTTTTGCGGGTGCGCTCGCTTACCTTCGCGTTGCCATTCATAACGCGAGAAACGGTAGCTAACGAAACACCTGCGGCCTCTGATACTTGGTAAATTGTTGCCATACGGTTTGGTACTTGTCCTTATTTGATACCGCTAATGTACCCATTTATCCGGCTCTTAACCAGTTTTGAATAAGCCAAAGCGCTTTGTTTTGGCGTACGTTTTTGGGTTGCGTAGTCGACATAAACTATGCCGAAACGCTTTGAATAGCCCAGTGCCCACTCAAAGTTGTCCATTAGGCTCCATGCAAAATATCCGCGTATGTCTACGCCTTTTTCTATTGCTTCATTTACCGCATTTAAATGGGTGTGGAAGTAGGCGGTACGCCCATTGTCCAACACTTCCCCATCTATGAGCTCATCATCCATTGCTGCTCCGTTTTCAGTGATATAGATAGGCGGTAAGTCGTAGCGTTGGTGCAAATCAACAAGCAGCTCGGTAAAGGCATCAGGAGTGATTTCCCAGCCCATTGCGGTTAATTCGGTTGTGGCTGGAGGCACAATTTCAAACCAACCATTGCCATCACTTTGATACACAGTGCGGGTGTAATAATTAATGCCTAAGTAATCGATTGGTTGGCAAATAATAGCCATATCACCTTCCGCAATGTCTGGCTTAACGTCGGGAGCGAGCTTATCGATAATGTCTGGATATTTGCCTTCAATAATAGGCTTTAGATACCATTGATTGTGGTAATCATCGGCGAGTTTGGCGGCGTGTATGTCTTCGGGTGAATCACTTTTTGTATGGCAATTGCTAAAGTTAAGTACGATACCGTTTTGGCTTTTTGGGCAAACTCGGTTAAGCACCTTCAACGCTAAACCGTGAGCAAGCAATAAGTGATGCGCTGCCTTTCGACCATTTGCCATGCCTGTCTTTCCAGGTGCATGAATGCCTGCCTCATAACCCAAATAGGCTGAACAAAATGGCTCATTTAATGTCGCGTAGGAGTGGACTTTTTCGCCCAACGCGTTTGCTACGGCTTCAGCATATTTTTCGAATGCATAGGCTGTATTGCGATTAAGCCAGCCACCGTTGTCTTCAAGGTGTTGCGGTAAATCCCAGTGATAAAGCGTCACGAACACTTTCATGCCGCGCTTGATAACTTCATTGACTAAGTTTACGTAAAAGCGCATGCCCACTTCGTTTACGCTACCGTCCTGTTTCATCACTCGTGGCCACGAGATAGACAGTCTATAAGCATCAACACCAAGAGAATCAATTAGCTCTACATCTTGTTTCCACAAATCTATGTGGTTACAGGCAATGTCACCGTTAGTGGCATCAGTAATGGCATTTTTCTTTTCGCAGAACGTGTCCCAAATACAATCTAATCTTCCTTTTCTGTCTCCCTCTATTTGGAAACTTGATGTAGCCACACCAAACAAAAAGTCTTTCGACAACATCATTGAATTGGATGGAAGGTTAATTTCTTGCATCGTGGGTATGTCCTGACTATAACAATTTTTTCATATTAACCCTGCGCTAGACAGGACAAATAACATCATATTTACATTGAATTCGATTACGCTTCGTGTAATTATTTCTTCAATGTAAGCGCTTACAAAATTGCTTGCAGTTAGATGTAAGCGCTTTCAAATGTAAATTTATCATTAAATAGAAAAATAGCAACAGAGGTTATTCGTGGACACACCAGTGCAGCCTAATATTTCAAGCGCCCAAGAGGCAGAGGCAAACGGTGGATACCGTTTTGCGCTTATCTCACTCACCACGCTGTTCTTCATGTGGGGTTTTATTACCTGTTTGAATGACATCCTTATTCCTTACTTAAAAGGTGCATTTAACCTTAGCTTCACACAAGCAATGCTGATTCAGTTTTGCTTTTTTAGTGCCTATTTCATTGTGTCACTGCCTGCAGGCATGGTGGTGTCGCGCATTGGTTACCAGAAAGGTATTGTACTTGGGCTCGCTATAGCCTGCGTGGGGTGCTTGCTGTTCTTCCCCGCTGCATCAAGTCAAATATACGGTATTTTTCTGTTAGCTCTTTTTGTATTAGCGTCTGGTATAACCGTACTTCAGGTGTCTGCCAACCCT
The DNA here is from genome assembly GCF_041414725.1 of Alteromonas sp. DY56-G5. Classification (NCBI taxonomy): domain Bacteria; kingdom Pseudomonadati; phylum Pseudomonadota; class Gammaproteobacteria; order Alteromonadales; family Alteromonadaceae; genus Alteromonas; species Alteromonas sp. DY56-G5. Next base: position 132,934 of record NZ_JANHZQ010000001.1, read on the forward strand.
TATGTAACGGCACTCGGCCACCCTAAAACTGCCTCGTCACGACTCACCATGACCCAAGCATTTAACGCTTTTGGTACAACCGTGGCTCCCTTCTTCGGCTCTTATCTTATCTACGGCGCTACAGGAGAGCACGGAGGCGGTACGCCAAGTGCATCAGACGTGCAAGTGCCTTACCTAATTCTTGCTGCATCACTGCTTCTTCTGGCTCTTATTTTCATGTATTTAAAGCTGCCGAAGCTAAATCACACCAGCGCAAGCACTGGAGTATTTAAAGGAGGTGCATGGCATCACAAGCACCTTGTTTTAGGCGCTGTCGGCATTTTTATGTATGTCGGCGCGGAAGTGGCCATTGGCAGCATGCTGGTGAATTATCTAGCGAGTCCGGCGGTTGGCGGATTAAGTGAGGCAGGGGCGGCCAAGCTACTTGCTTACTACTGGGGAGGCGCGATGGTAGGGCGCTTTATCGGTGCTGTGGTTATGCAAAAAATCTCGGGTGGCTACGTGCTGGCGTTTAACGCTTGTATGGCTATTGCGCTTATTTTGCTATCACTTTCAAGTACAGGAGACATCGCGCTGTGGAGCATTTTGGGAGTAGGTTTGTTTAACTCAATCATGTTCCCTACCATTTTTAGTCTTGCACTTCACCAGCTAGGAAAAGACACCCCACAAGGTTCAGGCATTCTTTGTTTAGCCATAGTTGGCGGTGCCATTATTCCATTGCTTCAAGGCATGCTTGCAGACACCGTCGGCGTTACGCTGTCATTTTTACTACCCGCTTCTTGCTACCTTTACATTGCCTACTATGGCCTTGTAGGAAGTCGCGTATCTCACATTAATACCACTGAAAAGTAACGAGGATAAATAATGCGAAAAAGTATAATCGCGAAAGTTGTTACCGGTGCATTGGTTGGCGTTTTAGTTAGTGCATGTTCAGCTGAAAAAAATACGGCTTCAGTCGATGATGTTGAGCCACAGCCAAACAAAGCGGGCGAGGTATGGCCTAAACTGGATATTGAAGTTAAAACAAACGCTACTGTCGAAACTAAGGTAGAAGAAATTCTGTCTACCATGACTATCGAGCAAAAAATTGCGCAGATGATCCAGCCTGAAATTCGCAATATCACGGTAGAAGATATGCGCAAATATGGATTTGGTTCTTATCTTAACGGCGGTGGTGCATTCCCTAATAACGACAAGCACGCCACACCAGAAGACTGGGTTGCACTTGCAGAAAAGCTTTATCAGGCTTCCATCGATGACAGTTTGGACGGCTCGACAATTCCTACAATGTGGGGGACAGACGCTGTTCACGGTCATAACAATGTTATAGGCGCAACCTTGTTTCCTCACAACATTGGATTAGGTGCGGCAAATAACCCTGAACTGGTAGAGAAGATTGCGCACATTACAGCTAAAGAGGTCATGGCGACGGGTATCGATTGGGTATTTGCGCCTACCGTTGCTGTGGTACGTGACGATCGCTGGGGCAGAACCTACGAGAGCTATTCTGAAGACCCAGCCATTGTTAGAGAGTATGCCGCTTCAGTGGTTAAAGGTCTTCAAGGCGCGGCTGACAAAGACTTTTTAAGCGACCAGCGTGTAATTAGTACGGTAAAGCACTTTGTAGGTGACGGCGGTACGGTTGGCGGTGATGACCAAGGTGACAATGTTGCCAGCGAACAAGAGTTATTTGATATTCACGCCCAAGGCTATGTGGGCGGATTAACGGCGGGCGCGCAGTCTGTTATGGCGTCGTTCAATAGCTGGAATGGCGAGAAGCTTCACGGTCATAAATACTTGCTAACTGACGTACTTAAAGAGCAAATGGGCTTTGACGGGTTTGTAGTCGGTGACTGGAACGGTCATGGGCAAGTTAAAGGTTGCAACAACGAAGATTGTGCACAGGCCATCAATGCAGGCTTGGATATTTTTATGGTGCCAAACGATTGGAAGGTGCTGTATGACAACACTCTTGCTCAAGTAAACGACGGCACCATCCCTATGTCGCGTATTGATGATGCGGTACGCCGAATTCTTCGAGTGAAAGTACGCGCTGGACTTTTCGAAAAGCCAAGCCCGGCAAACCGCCCGTTATCTGGCGACCGTTCGCTTATTGGTAAGGCAGAGCATAGAGAAGTGGCGGCGCAAGCGGTGCGCGAGTCTCTGGTACTGCTGAAAAATAAAAATAAAACCCTCCCGATTTCTGCAAGCAAACGCATATTGGTAGCGGGCGATGGTGCGGATAACATCGGCAAGCAATCAGGTGGTTGGAGTATTACGTGGCAAGGCACAAATAATACCAACGATGACTTCCCTGGCGGCAGCTCTATTTATGACGGTATTAAAGCACATGTAGAAAATGCAGGTGGTAACGTACAGCTATCGGTTGACGGTAGCTTTGAAACTAAACCTGATGTCGCCATAGTGGTGTTCGGTGAAGAGCCTTATGCAGAAGGTCATGGCGATAGAGAAACCTTAATTTATCAACACGGTAGCAAGACGGATCTAGCGTTGCTCGAAAACTTGAAATCTCAGGGAATTCCCGTGGTGTCGGTGTTTATCAGCGGCCGTCCGATGTGGGTTAACGCAGAGCTAAATGCATCTGATGCATTTGTTGCAGCTTGGCTTCCTGGCTCTGAAGGTGCAGCGGTGGCAGACGTTTTGTTTGGTGAGCAGGACTTTAAAGGCAAGCTGTCTTTCTCGTGGCCGTCAGAGCCTCAGCAGATCGTTAACAAGGGCGATGAAACCTATGAACCTTTGCTGCCTTATGGCTTCGGCTTAACGTACAGCGATGACAACGTTCTAAGCGATACGCTAAATACTGAAATTAGAGTCAGTACTGACAGCAACAAGCCGATGGAAATTCTAAAGGGCTCGGTTGAGGCACCTTGGGTATTATGGCTTTACTCTGGTGATGACTCTCTGGCAGTGAACGCTAGCACGCATACTGTTGGAGCTATTACTTATCGTACGGTTGATAAGGAAGTGCAGGAAGATGCGCGTAAAATCACTTTCGATGGCACTGAGTTCGCCGCTATGCGTTTTGCAAGCAAGAGCTTTTTCCGTGAAGATTTAAGTGCGCAATTACTTACGCATGGTGCCCTAAGCTTTAACGTTAGTCGTCACTCAGACATAAATGCACCTGTAACGGTAGGCATGAACTGTGAAGGCGAGGGAGACGCAGCGGGCAGCTGTTCAACTCAAATTGATATTAGCGAGCAGCTAAAGGCAATGCCAGCTGACACATGGACAAACATAAGTATTGACCTACAGTGCTTTGTTAATGAAGGTATCGATTTTACCGGCCTTGTTGTGCCGTTTGAGCTGGGAAGTTCAGGGAAGGCTAGCTTGAGTGTGGCAGATATTCAGTTTACCCCTGAGGCTGACAAATCGGCGAGTATAAGTTGCCAAAACTAAACAGTAAGTAGCTCTCAACGCTACTAGAAAAAACAACGCCGCCAACCTCAAAAACTGGCGGCTTTTTTTTGTTTGCACCGACCTTGAGCCTTCCGTTTATCGATCTATTATGCAGTTCATCCCGTAGCCAACCTGTAATATAAACAACAATCGTTGGTGAGATGAAAGTAGATAAGACGTGTTTCCGTCCTGCATTCATTCTTGTCATTCGGGAAAATTACAGGGTAGTAAAATGACAGATGAACAGCGTGCAACACCAAGTCTCTTACTTGCGTTAACACCTGTTGTATTGACGCTTTTAATCCTCGGCACCCAGATATTTTACTTCGGCGTGTTTGAGCCTCATATACCGCTTGCCATTGGCATAGCATTAACAAGTTTTGTTGGTACTTATCTTGGTCTAACGTGGGAAGAAGTGCGGGCAGGAATCTTTAAAGTTATCCATGTTGCGTTGCCGTCGGTAAGTGTACTTATTGTTGTAGGGATGATCATAGGTATTTGGATAGCCAGCGGTACGGTACCCACCATTATTTACTACGGGTTAAAGACCCTGTCTCCCCAAATTTTTCTGGCCGCGGGTATGGTTATCTGTGCAGTCGTTTCAGTTTCTTTAGGCACAAGTTGGGGCAGCGTAGGCACCGTTGGTTTAGCATTAATGGGTATCGGTGAAGGATTCGATATCCCCATGTACTGGACGGCGGGAGCAGTAGTTTCAGGCGCCTTTTTCGGAGACAAGGTATCGCCGCTGTCGGATACCACAAACCTTGCTCCAGCGGTTACAGGTACCGACGTGTTTTCACATATCAAGAATATGATGGCAACGACAATCCCTGCCATGGTGCTCGCATTTCTGATTTACCTTGGCGTAGGCTTCTTCGTTATCGATGCTCAGAGCGTCTCATTTGCAAAAATTGCAGGTATCACCAGTGCATTAGAAGATAACTTTACCGTTACGGGGTGGGCGTTATTGCCAGCGCTTGTTGTTATGGGGTTAGCCTTAAAGAAAATTCCACCCCTTCCTGCGTTATTTGCAGGAGCGGTTGTGGGAGGAGCTTTCGCCATGTTTATGCAAGGGCAGAGTTTGCAAGCCGTTTTCGATTATGCAAATAACGGATATGCCATCCAAACGAATATTGTTGAAATAGATAGTTTGCTTAATCGCGGCGGCGTTCAGTCAATGATGTGGACTATTTCATTGGTATTGATTGCGCTTGGTTTCGGTGGAGCGTTAGAAACGACAGGCTGCCTAAGAAGCATTATCAATGCAATAAAGAGTAAAGCGAGAACCTTTGCTGGTACACAGATAGCAGCGGTTGGTACGGCGTTTTCTACTAATCTGGTGGCTGGCGACCCGTACTTGTCGGTAGCCTTGCCGGGAAGAATGTATTCACCTGTTTATAGAGGCATGGGTTATTCCACGCTTAACCTGTCCCGTGGCATTGAAGAAGGGGGCACGTTAATGTCTCCGCTCATCCCTTGGAATGCCGGTGGTGCGTTTGTGATATCTGCTCTTGGCCTGGGTATTTCTGGCGCAAACTTAGAAAACCTGCTGTACATCCCTCTTGCCTTTGCATGTTGGACGGCGCCCCTAATAGGGATATTTTACGCCTATGTCGGTTGGTTCTCACCCAAAGCCACTAAAGCTGAAAAGGAAGAGTGGGAGTCTTCTGGCGCCGAAATAGCGAAATTTAATAAGGATGGAACGCCCGTTACCGAGTAAGGTTGGATAAGCGAAAACAGTCGCTTGAAACGCGCAAGTGACCGTAGCTAAAATTAGTTACTACAGTGTTAAAGTCTGATGACTCTAATACTGTAGTACACTCGACTTATTGGCGTTCAATTCTTTGGTTTTCTTAGTCATCCTGACTGAAAATACAAACTCTATTCCTACCAAACCTTTTAGCGACATAAAGCGCTTCGTCACACTGCTTAATGAGATTCGATGTTTCAATCCCTGTTTGATACTGCGCAATGCCAGCAGAAAAGGTTTGTGCGCTGATATTTGGCGTAATACGCACTTTTCGATAACTATCAAGGATAGAGCTAACAACTTCTTTAGCCTCGGCAGCCGACGTGTTAGGAAGGCACAGAATGAACTCCTCTCCACCATAACGTCCAAATGTATCTGTTTTTCTAATGGACTTGGAAACGTGTTCACAAAAGGCTTTGAGTAAATCGTCCCCACACTCATGGCCATAGTTGTCATTGATTTCTTTGAAGTTATCTAAATCGATTAACACCAAAGATAAGTCGTTTTTATACGCCTTTGCTTCATTTAGCTCTAACTGCACTGCGCCGAGTAAACTTCTTCTATTACGAACGCCTGTGAGCGTATCTACGGTCGCTAATGTTTCCTGTTCTCTTTTCAACCTTCGCTGGACAGCATATAGATAGCTAATGAGGGCTAAAAGTCCTAATAAAGTCAGCGCCCCAGCAGTAAGAATTAGATTCATTCTGTTGCTGTTTGCAAGTTCCAGTTGAGATAATTCGTGCTGTTGTTTTAAGAGTTGTAGTTTTCGCTCAGCTAACGCACTTTCATAATAGTCGCTAAACAGTTCTTTTCTGTCGTCAGTTTGATAGTAAAGAGATTGATAAAAGTTCTTACTGTCTCGCAATGCTGAAATGGCAGCCTCTTTGTTCCCCAGCTGCTCGAAAAGAGAAGACTGAATAGATTTGAATTGTGCCCAATGTAAATCGGGTGAGCTGTACTCGTCACTCAAGTTGTCGATAATTAAAGCTGACAACGCGTTAGCTCTTTCAAACTCATTCTGTTCTACTAGTGCTTTGAACCGAGAAATTTGATAAGTGTTAGTATCGTATGAGGTCGGTAGTAAGGATATGAAACTCTCAGTTTTTTCAATTAATTCATGCGCCTCTTTTACTTTGCCCAGAGCATAGAAATATTCAATTTTTAAAACTAGTCCATAGGTGTAGGTATTCCAGTCCTCAATGGATGTAGCGTATTCGGTGTATTTTTCGAGCATGTCGAAAGCCTCTTCTATTCGACCTAAGTTCTCGAGGCTTCTTCGTTGGCAGTCTAGGGCAATTTGGTAATACCGATGGGGGCTAGACAAAGGCCTAGTATAAAAAAAGGTCTCTGCACGAGAACACAATTCTAAAGCACGCTTATTCTCCCCTAAGTAAGACATATTGAGCCCTATCTCAAGCTCCATGTTTTCTATTGCACCGTCTCCAAAGAAGCGTTTTTCGGTTAATGAAGGCAGTTCGCCTAACACTTTCGCGCCAGAGTTTAGGGATGCTCTTATTAGTCCCATTCTCGCTAGAAAAATGGATTTAGTCGCAATAGCGTCAAAGTAAAGCTCAGGATCATTGTCGTTGGCAAACGCTATTACTTCGTCAATAGTGCTATGGGCTAAACGCCACTTTTCCTGAATGGCGAGGTTATAAGCTGACAGAATGTTGTGTCTGAAATACAACGCTGGGTGTGAACGCTTTATATCTTTTAAGTGGTCTTTCGGGGCAAGTTTGTACTCTTCGAATCCCGTGGGATGATCAAGCATAGATTGCAGTAAAGCAATGTAAACAGATGCAAGAGATGACTGTTCAGATAAGACATCAGAGTCAGAGACTAATGCCGTTAACTCTTCTTCACTGTCGGGTTTACTGCCTATAATTTGGGAATACGCTTGGAAATATCTGTCATCGTCAGATGCGAAGGTATTGTTTATTCCCAACAAAAATAGCACTAGTACGCTAATACACTTCTTATACTTCACTCGCTTTCTTCTTTTATTACTCGTACCTGAGCTTGTCTAGTGAGGTTATCAAATATTGGAAGAAATGTTTGATAATTCTAGCGTGCTAAAACAAAAAAGGGCCTGAAAAGGCCCTTAGTATTATTGCTCTATCAACTTAGAAAGTATATCTAGCGCCAAGCGTGTAGCGAGGTCCGTACTGACGAGCAAATAAGAATTGCTCTTCGAATCGGCCGTAGCCACGCTCTGTTTCGTCGTTAATGTTTACGCCTTCTAGGAAGACAGTTAGGTGCTCATTCACATCATAGTTGATGCTGGCATCAACTTGACCAAAGGTGTCGAACTGAGTTGCTGGGTTATCTGAAGAACCTTGTGCTTGGCCAATACCCACAACATAGTCTGAGCGCCATGCATAGGTCACTTTTACAGAAAGGCCTTCTTTCTCATAAAACACCTGGAAGTTGGCGGAGTCGCTGATGCCTACAAGCGGGTCTTGCTCGTTCAGGTTGTAAGGGTCGTATTCAACGTCACCGTCAACTAACGTTGCGTTGGCGCCGAAACCAAAACCGGTGTCGCCAAACGTGTGCTGTATAGCTAGCTCAATACCTTCAACCGTTTTTGAATCGCTGGAATTACCAGGCTGTGTGGTACGCCAGGTAATTAACGGGTCGTCCGCATTAGGGGTTACCACACCGTTTTCGTCAGCATAGCCGTTATCAATAAAGTAATTATAGATAGCGCTATCGGTGGCTTGCTCACCAGCTGCCGTTAATGCGGTCACGGCTTCGTTCCAGCGAGGGCCTTGATAGATGTCACGTAAACCTTCGAACTGCTGATCTTGACCTGTGGTTGTAATGTAGTTTTCAACCGACTTTCTGAATAAACCCACGGCAAGCATGCTCGACTCGTCGTAGTACCACTCAAATGAAAGGTCTAAGTTAGTTGACTCGAACGGTAGCAAGCTGGTGTTACCCGCCGATGCGGTTCTCGCGCCAATTTTAGGGCTTCCACTGAATGCCAAGCCACCTTGTAGCAAGCCAATCGGCGCTCTGGTAATTGATTTACCCCAAGAGAAACGCGCAACAATGTCATCCGTCACATCTACTTTTACGTCGAACATGGGTAATAAAATGTCATATTCGCCTGTAAAGTCTTGCACCTGTAGCTCGTCTTCAAACTGCGTGATCCACTCAGAAGCTGCGACCCAATTTACCTGTACAGGTACACGAACCTCCGCAGAGCTTGGCACTTCTGTTTCTTCGTAGCGTACACCAGCATTTATTTGCACGTAATAATCACCGACCTCGAAGTCCCACTCTGACTGAACATAAATAGAGTCGGTAATTTCCTCTACGTTACTGACAGAAGGCGCACCGCTGAAGTAAGGGTCGATAGAGTAAGCGTTACTCTCGCCAACGACATCACCAGTAATGAAAGCAAGTTGACGGGCAATGGCTTCGTCAAAATCATAGGTGTAATAGTAACCCGGATTCATGCCTGCGCCACCACCGTCAAAGGCGTCTAGGAAGCCTGATGTGTCATTGCGAATAAACATGCTGTCTGGGAAAATTTCTGTGAAAGATGGACTAAAACCCGGGCCGCCGCGTAGTCCGCTCCACGCTTCAAAACCCGTCAATGCTTGTTCTGTTCGGGCGTAACCAAAGTCAATTTTAACCAGTGGTATGTCGAAAGCTGAGTTATACCACGTGCCGTCAAGCTGCAGTTGCTCAATATCAGAGCGACCTGGTGAGTAAATGAATTGGCTGAAGTTAGAGTCAATTTCACTAGGTAAGATTTCATTCGTACCGTTGTTCCAGTTCACATAAACTTGTGGAATCTCGCCTGCTCTGTAGTCGTAAACTTTTGACTCAAGCTGGTTTGAGCCCAGTATAATTTGGCCAGAGCTACCCAAACCTTTGTCATAACCGTTATCAATCTCGTTGTAAGAATCGTGGTAATCCAGACGGAAATGCCAATCGTCAGACACTACCCAGTCTAGGTTTACACCAATTGAACGCGCGTCAACTCGCGTGGTTTCGCGACTGGCAGTAAACGAGCCGTCGTCGCCACTAATATCGGCATAGACTGCTGTACCATTTTCGTCTAATTCGTACGCATTAATATTAGCGCCAAAGTTATTCCAAATACCCCATCCCACTGTGTTGGTGCCAGTAGTGGCGCGTGTTGCAGTGTAATCTATCGTTGCAGTAAAATCGTCAACTGGGCGAAATTGGAAAGTAACTTGGGCGTTTGAACGCTCACGCTGAACGTCAGTAATGCTGTAGTTCATGTCTTTAGGAAAGAACGCAGCGTCGGTAATATTGGTGCGGTTATCAACCACATTTTCAGGGTCTAAGTCAGGTAGTGCAGCGTTTTCTTGAAGCTGCCAGCCTTGAATATTTGCCGCTTGCTGCTGAAAGTCACGTTCTTGGTGAGAGAATGACAGACCAAATCCAAACATGTCATCGGCAAACGTGTTGCTGTAGACACCAGCAATTTCAGGGGTTACGTCATCACCCGCTTCGTTAGACGAGTCGTAAATACCTTTCACTGAAAACGTGGCATTTTGTCCTGATTGCGCCAACGGCTTCATGGTAATAATGTTTACCGTTGCACCTAGTCCCCCGCTGGGATTTTCTGCACGGGCGGTCTTCTGAAGCTCAAGCGTGTTTACACCTTCAGAAGAAAGGTTGGCTAAATTGAAGGAACGGGTAAAGCCCGTCCCCGGCATTTGTCTACCGTTCAGGGTAATTAGGTTGAACTCAGGACCAAAACCACGAACGGTAATTTCACTACCTTCACCGTTTGAACGACTAATACTTACACCTGTAATGCGTTGAAGTGCCTCAGCCAGGTTGGTATCAGGAAATTTACCTAGTTCTTCAGCGGATATGGCATCTACTACGCCGCTTGAGCTGCGTTTCAAATCCATAGAGCGGATCATACTGCCGCGAATACCGCTTACTTGAATAACTTCAACTTCGCCCTCTGCCGGTGTTACCGCTTCTGATTCTTGTGCGTAAGAGGGAAGAGCTAGGGTAGAGCCCATCAACAAAGCCATTGATGTGGCAAGCTGGGTCTTTTTAAATGGTGTGTTTTTCATAATTGCCCTACTAATTCTTATCAATTGGTCACTGCCGCTTTAAAGGCTAAAGCGGCATTTGCTTTGTTACTGTGCTGCTATTTCTACATTGTCGATGCGATAAACTGCACCTTCGCCTTGCCCCCATGCTGGGAACATCATGATGACGTTGATAGCGCTGATATCTAAGCCTGCGTCATATAGGGTTTGTAGTGGGAAAGTGTATGTTTGCCATTCACCTTCAACCGGATCAGCACCTTCCAAGCTGGCCGACATTGGAAGTTCAACAGCAGAAGAGACATTAATGGACTCTACTTTGAACAACCAAGGTGCAGAGGCGTCGTTAGGCATTGAGCTTACTTTCATTTCAAACTTAATCGCGCCATTTGAAAGTAGTGATGAAGCATCGAATGATACGGTTTCATCAGCTAAGAAACCCATCACCGTTGGTGTAGCGCCAATGCGAAATTCTGCTACTGTGCCGTGTTCCGCGTCGTCTACTTCTTCAGTTGGCGTTGAGCCACCACAACAATCCCAGATTGACCATTGTTCAGCTGCTGTATCAGCAAAGAGCGTGATGCCCGCACCTGACGCATCTTCGCCGCTATCAGGGTGGTAAAATTTCACATTGTCTAAGCGATAAACCGCGCCTTCACCTGTGCCCCAAGCTGGGAAAACCATAATGACGTCGATAGCACTCACGTCCAAACCACGTGCCTGCAATTCTGAAATAGTAAATGTGTAGGTTTGCCATTCACCTTCCACAGGCTCCTGACCCTCAACGCTATCAGAAAGTGGCAATTCAACAGCAGTAGATGCGCCATTAGACTCGATTTTGAATATCCAAGATGCTTCGGCGTTACTGGGCGCACTCACTACGCGCATATCAAACTGCAATAAGCCACCGTCGGTAAGTGCTGTAGCATCGAACGGGGTGTCACCGCCGCCAGATTCAGGACGCGTGATAAAGCCCATTACAGTCGGTTCTGCGCCAATTCGAAATTCTGCAGTTAGACCGTGTTCTTCGTTGTCCATTTCTTCAGTAGGGGTAGAGCCGCCACAACAGTCCCACATAGGCCAGTTAGGGTTTTGCCCATCTTCGAAGATGACTAATTCTGGGTAGCTAGCTCCGCCTTCTTGCGAAATTTCTACGTTAGCCATGCGATACACTGCTCCATTGCCGGTATCCCACGCAGGGAAAACCATGATGACATCGATAGCACTTGTATCTAAGCCTGCTGCTGCAAGCGCGCTAAGTGGAAATTCGTAAGACTCCCACACACCCTGTTCAGGCGCAGCACCAGCGTTGTCTGCGGGTCCTACATAGCCGTCCATCAGTGGAAGTTCTGCGGCAGTTGAACCTTCAGAACTTTCAATCTTAAATAGCCAATTAGTTGTCGCATTTGCAGGCAGCGATGTAACTTTCAGATCGAATTTAACACTGCCAGTTTCTTCCATTGGAGACGCATCAAACGGAGACGCTTCACCTTCTGGGTCGGTAATGAATTGGGCTCGACTGATAAAGCCCATTACCGTAGGTGTTTCATTAATAGCAAATTCGAAAACCTGTCCTTGCTCGGCATCTTCTACGAGTGCTGGTGTTGACCCACCACAGCAGTCCCACGCAGGCCAGTTTGGATTAGGTGTTCCGTCGAAAATAGTAAGGTTTTGTGCAACACCGGTTGACGGTGGTGAAGGGATAGGCGCCTCGCCTTCCACTAATGCATCGTCTAGTGAGTTGTAACCTGGGCGAACAGTTTCACAGCCCTTGCCGGTGTCTGGGTTCGATGCACATTCGTACACTCGAACATAATCGACCTCGTAAGTCTGACCTTCGACAAACGCTTCAGCATCAATACCTGTTTCGTTTACGTTAGCTGGCCAGTCGCCACCTACTGCAAAGTTAAGGATAATGTAGAATTCTTGATCGAATGGCGCGTTGTCCCAGTGAGTAGTTAGCTCACCTGTGCCTTGCTCAAAGTATTCTGCATACCAGCCGCGGTGAGAAAGTCCAGTTGCGTCACCGTTTGCGTTATAACGAACTTCTGAACGACGCTGCGTAGCGTAAAGGTAATCGTCCATGTACCAGCGAATTTCGCCTTCTTGCCATTCAACGGCGTAGGTGTGAAAGTCGTCTGCTGGATTCGCTCCATCAGGAAGCGAGTAGGCTTTGCCTGAGCTATCGTTATTTGGCCATTCTTGACCATAGTGAAGGGTGCCGTGAATATGGCTTTCAGGATTGCCGTCGGCATCTAGTGCCTTAAGGTTTACGGCTTCCATGATGTCAATTTCGCCAGAACGAGGCCAGCCGCCGTAAACCTCATCAGTAGGCATCATCCAAAACGCCGGCCAACTGCCTTGACCAGAGGGCAATTTAGCACGCATTTCAATACGGCCGTATTTAAAGTCTGCTTTGTAGCGCGTGTTTAGACGGGCTGACGTATAAGGCTTTTGCGCTCCTTCTTCCGCGGGTAGAGCAACAATTTTTAGGCTACCGTCAGACACAAATGAATTGTCTTCGCTGTCGGTATAACACTGAGATTCATTATTGCCGCCACCGTCGCAGTTTACTTCGTGAGTCCAGTTGTCATCGTCAATACTGTTCCCATCGAACTCGTCGCTCCATACCAGCTCCCAGTCAGAAACGGGTGCCGCAGGATCAACAACGTCGATGTCTGTAGATGTGGTTGCTCCGCCTCCACAGCCAAATAGGGTTGCCACTGAGATCGCGGCAGCTATCCGCGAAAGTTGAGATGCTTTTTTCGTCATTGTTTTCAGCCCTGATCTAAAGAAATTGGGTTTTTATGTAGTGGCAAATGCCACGTAAAAAGCTTTTTGTAAGCGCTTACAATTTAGGTCAAATAAAAATGGCTGTTTGAAAGCGCTTACATTACATTAAGCGACTGACACATAAAGATCAATACTGTTCTCAAAAAATTAACATTTGGCTGTCGGTCTTATTTTTGTTGTTTTTCATTTATTTTAAAATAAAACAATAATATAAGGTTGTATTAGAGGGTGGGTTAAAATTTAAAGGTGCTTGTTTCACTCACTATTTACAAATTTTCTAAGGGACTTGTTAATGACCTGTGCTCGATATTTTGTTCGCACCTGGGTACACATCACGTTAAGCTCAATATACGATCTCATGTGAGTTGTTATTATGCATCACCACAATCACAGCACTACCGCCTCCAATCATCATAAAGGTCAGCATCACGGCCATCACCACGGTGCGCATGCTGAAGCGCTAGGCACAGATTCCACACGCATTGGATGGGCGTTCTGGCTAAATTTCATCTTTACTATTATTGAATTCATCGGGGGTTGGCTTACTAACAGTGTCGCCATAATGGCAGATGCTGTTCATGATTTAGGAGACTCTCTATCCATAGGTCTGGCGTGGTATTTAAGTAAGCTCGGGAATAAAGCATCTACCGAAAAGTATACGTATGGCTTCAAACGGCTGAGCCTTATGGGAGCTATGATCAACGGCGTTATCTTGGTGATTGGCTCAATTTGGGTGTTGTCTGAGGCCATCCCTCGTTTATCTAACCCCGAAATGCCCGTTACAGAGGGTATGATTGGATTAGCGATCCTAGGTATTGTCGTGAATGGATTTGCAGCTTATAAACTCCACGGCGGTCATTCGATGAATGAAAAGGTGCTTAACTGGCACTTAATTGAAGACACGATGGGGTGGGTAGCGGTACTGGTAGTAGCCATTGTGCTCCACTTTGTTGAATGGCCTATACTCGACCCAATTTTATCTATTGGTTTTACGCTATTTATTTTGGTCAATGTTGTTCGGTATGTTGTGCAGACCATGTCTTTGTTTCTACAGGGCGTACCTGACTTGGCTACAAGGAATGCTATTAGCAACACGCTTTTGAAAATCGAGCACGTTGAAGAAATTCACCATGTACATTTTTGGTCGCTTGACGGAGAGCAGCACGTGCTTACTGCACACGTGGTAATAAACTGTGCAATAGACAATGACAAACTGAGAGCACTTAAAAAGGAAGTTCACGAGCGTTTAGCCCCCTTTGAACTTGCTCATACCACGATAGAGTTTGAGTTGCCGGGTGAGCCATGTCGTGATGATAATGACCATTTACACGCCCACTCTCATGAACACCAGCACGAAGAGATAAATTAATACTATTATTTGGGCAAAGGTGTTTGTTTTGATTTTCAGGGACTAACAGCCTGTAGTTGTGCAAAAAAGAGGGGCGTTCACACGCCCCTTTCAACACACACGTTTTTTAATTTATAACGAGATTAAAACCTTGCTTTAAATGCTACGCCGTAATAGCGATCTGCATCGCGCGGTATTTGATAGCGGAAGTTGTCGCCGCTATATGTGGTCGCGTAGCTTTCATCAAGCAAGTTCTTCGCAATCAAAGATACGCGGAAGGCATCGTCTTTGAATGAGAAGCTAACGCTTGCGTTAAGCATGCTGTAGTCAGGTAACAATGAGTGAGGATTGAATTCACCCGTGTTGCCTGGCAAGTCAGAGTACTGTTCATCGGTATAGATGTAAGACGCGTTGTAGTAAACGTCAAAACCATGCTCTGTTTCCATGAAGTACTCCGCTGACAGTGAGTATTTCATGTCAGGTGAGAATGGAACATCCAAGCCCGAACGGTCGGTACACTCTGCTTCTTCAGGGCAATTAAATCTATCGATCTCAGCCTTGGTGTACGCAGCGCCACCGATTAGCGTTAGGTTGTCGGTTGCGTTCCACATAAAGTCTACTTCAACGCCTTGGGTCGTCACATCACCAGCATTGGTAAGGCGCGTAATACATGCGCCGTCAGAACAATCAAAGTTGTTTGCTTGGAAGCCTTCAATGTCAGTGCTAAATAGCGCGATATTTAAAAGTAGATCGCGACTTGCGTACTTATAGCCAATTTCGTAAGCGTCAGATTCTTCCGCGCCAATAGGGCGTCCGTCATTCTCTGGGTTGAAGTTATAGTAAACATTGAAACCAGGGCCTTTGTAGCCTTGAGAATAGGTTGCATAAACCATTTGATTTTGGTCGAGATCGTATTGAACACCAAGGCGGCCAGACAAATTGGTTTCATCTACCACACCTTCTGCATCGGTGTTCTCGGTCGCAGGGCGAACGCCCACACCACGGCGTCCATATTCGTCGTTACTTATACGACGGTGAGTGTAAGACACTTCATCATCGGTATAGCGAAGACCGAAGATAAGGCGTAAGTCATCGCTTAAGTCGTAGGTGCCATCTCCGTAAACGGCCCAGTTATTAAACTCAGTGCTCATGAATGCCGTGGCAGACACAATGTCGTTGGCATTACATGTCACACCTAGCGAATTAGCGTAAGCGTCTAGGTCAGAAAGTGCGTCTGTCAGCGCATCTCCAGACAGGTTATTCTGTGCATAGAATGTCAGTGCTTGGTCAAGTTGAAGGTTATTGTTTTGGCAACTTGCATCACGAGTGAAGTTACGCTCTGAATCCATGTTCCAGTAGAACATACCGGCTAAGAAGTTGAATGGGCCAGCTAGGTTTGATGCAACACGGAATTCTTGAGAAAACTGACTCCATTCTTGCTCACCTACGTCATGCAGCTGAAACGGCACTCCAAATACTGGCTGGTCGCTGTCGCCAGCAATAGACGTAAAATCACCTTCGCGGAATTCTGTATTTTCCCATGAGCGCTGGGCAGTGATCGACGTGAAGGTGTAGTCACCAATGGTTTTGTCCACTTGTACGGAGAAGGCCGAATGGTCGTCAATAGTGCGAGATTCGAAGTCATGATCAATTTGTCGCTGTTCTAAATCGATACCGTCGGCAATGGTCTCACTGTTGGGCGCTGCCTTTGAGTCGGGATTGCGACCGCTAGATACGCCTTCTAAATCAGCACAACAGTCGTCATCCGCGCTGTAAATTTCGCTAATGAACTTTACTTTTAAATCATTGGTTGGCTCGTAAACCACAACTGCACGGGCACCTTCACGGTCATAACCGTTTACTTTTTCATTGTTGTAAACGTTGTCGATATAGCCGTCGAATTTACCTTGGAAGACGGTTAAGCTGGCTGAAAGGTCGTCGGTTAAGCCACCACTTACTGTGCCTTTTAAACGGTATTCGTTATCTTGATAAAACTCGGTAGAAAGACTGCCTGTGAGCTCCTGAGAAGGATCTTTTGTGGTGATGTTTACCACACCAGCAGAGGCGTTTTTGCCAAATAAAGTACCCTGTGGACCACGTAATACCTCAATTCGATCTACATCGTACAAATCGGCAAACGCTTGACCAGAACGCCCTAATACAACGCCATCTACCACCGTGGCTACGCTTGGCTCTGCGGCGATACTAAATGAAATTGTTCCAATACCACGAACGGTTAAGGCTGAATTTCGAGTTGTTGTCCCTTTGCGGAAGCTCACAGAAGGCACAAGCGCTTGTAGATTTTCAACATTGTTAGCAAAGGCAGATTCTATCTGGTCACCGCGTAACACTGATACAGCAACGGGCACATCGCTGATGCTTTGAACACGCTTTTGCGATGTAACGACAATTTGTTCAAATGATTTATCATCTTTTGAGGCGTCGACTTGCTCTGTATCTGCCTCTTGCGCAAATGCATTGGTGTGAAGTAGCAATCCAGATGTCATAGCAAGGGTTACCGCCTTGCTGATGAGTGATCTCTTTGTATTCATGTTGTTCTCCAGGGTGTTTCGCTTATCACGCCCTCACTTACACCTTGCTACCTTTAGTCGGATACAAAAGCATTTGAGCAAGTAATCGGCGTTTCGTTTTTTATTCTGGCTGCGTAGGGTACAGCGCTACGCGTATTATTCTTTCAGTAGCAAAATTCAATAGCGTTAAAAATACGGTCTTCTATATAAAAGATATCTTGCATCTGATGTCTTATATAAGAGTGATTAAGTTAAACAATTGTTAAGCCATTTGCAAACGTTATGTTAATTTTTTTGTGTTTTTTCTATACAAAAATGATGAAGGAGAGTTAGGCGTGCTGAGAAGCGAGGCGCTTCAAGCCTTGCTCATACTTTACTCGCCACCATTTCAGACTTATACCAATTGCCACGAAACATGTTGCCCACAAGCCGACTAGTGCAGGGACAAACGCGTTGCTTAGTCCATTCACAAAGCCTACAGGAGAGAACATCAGGTAAAGCGTTGCGATAAGGCCAACAAGCACGATGGCGCAGGGAATGGCATAGCGCCATGGCGTCATATTGACTTCAGCCTTTGCAGTGAAATGCCATGGAGTAGTCATTGGGTAGAGCCTGCCTATAGTCAACATAATAGCCAATTCAATAGCGAACAAAATGGCGTAGATATGGATAAAGTTAATATCGACTTCCCATACGAACTTAAGCAGTCCATAGGCAATTACGTGGAAGATAATCGCGACTTTTGCCGCCAGCGCAGGAACGCGTTTTGTAAATAGGCCAACAAGCACAATAGTGATAACGGGAATATTGTAAAAGCCGGTAAATATGCGAATGATTTGCCACAATCCTTCAGGGGCAAACATAAGCAGCGGCGCCGTGATAAAAGAGAGCACAGCAATAACAATACTGGTGATCTTGGCAACGCGAATAAGCTTTTCGTCGCTCACTTTGTCTTTTTTGAAGGGTTTGTATACGTCTAAGCAAAATAGGGTGGCAGCACTGTTAAGCAGTGAATTAAAAGAGCTAAACACCGCACCAAGCAATACTGCTAAAAAGAAACCCGACAAATACTGTGGGAGTACATCTTTTACTAAATGAGGGTAGGCAAGGTCGATAGTTTGAAGGTTTTCGTCTTGATATAAGTGATAAGCAATCACGCCTGGTAACATCATCATAAAGGGCACAAGCACTTTAAAATAGCCAGAGAACAACACCCCTTTTTGGCCTTCAACCAGATTTTTAGCGCCTAAGGTTCGCTGAATTACGTATTGGTTAGTACCCCAGTAAAACAAATTGGCTAAAATCATACCCGTGAAAATAGTACCAAAAGGAACAGGGTCGTCGGGACCACCTATAGCATTGAGCTTTTCAGTTTCCGTTGTAGCAATAGTAGATAGACCTTGGCTAAAGCTGCCGTCGCCTAAGGCCACCAAGCCAAGAACGGGAACCAATAAACCCACAATTAAAAGGCCAACTCCATTAATCGTGTCTGATACGGCTACCGCTTTTAAACCACCGAAAATGGCATAGAGAGCGCCAATCGTACCGACTATGACGATGGTAAGTACCAGTCCCACCTCATAGCTTACATTGAAAAGCCCGGGTACATCAAAAAGCCTAAGCACGGCAATAGAGCCAGAGTAAAGCACCGATGGAATGGTAACTAACGAATACCCCACCATAAACAAAACTACCGTCATTCTGCGAACGCTATCGTCGAAACGGTCGCGTAAAAACTCAGGTAGGGTGGAGAAAGCGCCTGCTAAGTAACGAGGCAAGAAAATAAGCGCCATAATAATGGTAGAGATACCGGCGGTAACTTCCCACGCCATAGCGCTTAAGTTATACCCAAAGGCAGAGCCATTTAATCCAATAAGCTGCTCTGCGGAAAGATTGGTAAGGATCATGGACCCAGCAATAAAAGTGCCGGTCAACCCTCTTCCTGCAAGGAAGTAACCGTCTTGCGTGTTTACTTCCCCTTTTGTTTTCATGTAAGAAATAACGGCAACCAGTGCCATAAATGCCATGCATGACAATAGGGTAAGGGTGATATCCATGAACTGCTCCTATGCGCTACGCTGGCCAATGTGTGGTGTTCGACATATCCATATCGGTATGTTGAACATCTGGGCCCATTACAATGCGACTGCCTTTTTGGATGAACACCGCCACATCGTTAAGCGCAAGTATTTCTTCTCTGTATTGCTCACCCTGCACGACTTCTTCGGTACCAAAACGTATCCATTCACCTTTTGGTAAGTAGTATTTAATTTTTCCGCCGGGCACCACGCAAGGCACAACAAGTAGGTCATCACCGCACATAAATTGTTGTTCAAAACCATGCGAGAGCGGCTGTTCAGGGAAGGCTAAAGCCATGGCGCGCTGAACCGGAAGTCCTGTTTGTGATGCTTTTTCTGCGGTTTCCTTTAGGTATGGAATAAGCTTATATCTTAGCTTAAGGGCCTCAAATACTGCATTGGAAGCGGCATCGCCGTAGGACCAGGGTTCACGAGGGCCAATACCGTGCAATCGCATGTGGGCACTAAACACTGACGCTTGTGCCCATCTTACGTAAAGTTCGGCATCTCGGGTGTCTTTGTAAAACCCGCCTATATCGGTAGCGAAAAACGGCCCGCCTGACATACCCCAAGACAAACTGCCACGAATGCTTGCTGCAAGGCCATGCCAGTCGGCTTGCGGGTCACCGCCCCACTGCGATGGGTAACGCTGACTTCCCGTCCAAGCTGAGCGACTGAATAAGAATGGACCTGTTTTACAGTAAGCGTCGGCAGCCTCGTAAACACAACGGTTGTAGAGCATACTGTACACGTTATGTAGGCGATTGCCTGAATCACCGCTATACGACAGCATATTGTCGTCTTCCAACTGTTCGCCAAAGTCGGCCTTTATCATATCTACGCCAAGGTCAAATAAAGGTTTGTGCGACGTTTTCCAAAACTCGTAAGCTTCAGGGTTGGTAAAGTCTAAAATACCTGAGTCTGGCAAAGGCGTAAGTACTTCACCAAATGGGCTTAAGTCCCACGCATAGCGGTACGCTTCGCCAGTGCGTTTATCCTTTATCAGCCAACCCTTTTCGGCCGCCTTTTTGTAAAGGGGGTTTTTCACTGAAATCATGGGGTATTCCCATACGCAAATCTTAAAGCCTAACGCTTTAAGTTCATCAATAACCGGTTGAGGATCGGCGTAGCGTTTAGGGTCCCACTCAAAAGCAAAGCGGGTATCTGTGTCTTGCCATGCGCGACCATCAAGGGTAATAACATCGCAAGGCATATTCTTTTCGCGCACTTCGCGGGCAACGGCGAGTAGCTCGTCGGCGTCTTTATAATACGCTTTAGACAGGATTACGCCTAAGCTCCATGTTGGAGGTGTTGGCGCAAAGCCTGTTAACTCACTGTAGGTTTGAAGGCATTTAGCTGGCGAGTCTTGATGGAACAAGAACATGTCGAGTAGGTTATCTTCTACTAAGCACACGTAAGCTCGCTGTGACCAAAGTGCGTAGCCGACTCCATGGGTGACTGGCGCTGGAGTGTGCACAAATAAATTCCAGCCTTCAGGACTCCATGCGTAAGGTGTATTTTTATAAGACTTTTCGGCGTTTACGCCTAAAGCGTCGTGGTTGTATGAGCGAATTAGCTGGCCGCGTTTATCAAGCTTGCCCCATTTCTCTCCAAGACCATAAACGGCTTCGTCGTAGCTAAGCTCTAAACTTACTAACCAACCTTTGTCGGTTTTAGCGAATGGCGGCAAGCGATGCTGACGTACAAAGTGGCCGTCGGTGGCGCTTTGCTGAACTAAAACGTCATTTTTATACAGCTTGAAATGAAGAGGTGCGGCAAAAACTTCTAATCGATAATCGCCTGCTGCCAGGGTGCTGTGAGACTGATCACCGGAAAGTACTAGCGATAGCCTCTCCGGCGCTTGAGTAAGCATACCAAAATCATCTGCTGCATTTACGTTACTTTGAATGCGTAAACCAAACTGACTAATACTTAGACTCAACTCACCATATTGGGTGGGGACAATAAGTGTCTTATCATCCGACAAAAAGGGCTGCTCAGTAATGTCAGCGGCTTTAATATCGTTCCATTCTGGCTCATTTACACAAAACGCGTTACTCATTTCTACATTACCCTTTATGTCTTATATAAGACATAAGTTAATGAAATGTAACTTGGGTGTCAATCTGCAATTAGAAAATTATGAAGATTTAGATCCGCGTTCACTATCAAGCCGTCTTATATACTGATATTTTGGACAATAAGGGTTACGCCACTTAATGCAAGCATGGTTAAGGCTAACAGTCGAACAGCGGCAGCGGATACGCGAGCAGCGAGAATTCGTCCTAATCGCGTGAAAATTAAAATGACGGGAATGGCAAAAACAGCAGACAGAAACACTTCTGTTGAAGGCAAAGTACCAAACGGTATTATGGCAAGGCGTATAAGTGAGGTAACACTAAATACGGCCAGCAGCGTTATCCTGATTTCATTAATTGGCCAGGTTTGTCGATAACACTGAAATACCACAGGTGGGCCAAAAGTAGAAAAAAGACCGCCTAGCAATCCACCTAGAGCGCCAGCGATAGAAAAACCGTATGCGCGACCAGATGGCTGTGTCCGCTTTCTTTTTATTAATAAAAGGCCACAGCAGCTGAGAATAGCCAAGCCAAGCAGTAAATTGAGCCAAGTTGCCATCCCAACGGACAGGTATTCCAACAATGCGTAGCCTACCGCCATAAATGGTATACCGCTAACCAGTATAATAGTGAAAGCACGTCTATTTATTTGCTCCGTGTTTTTCACTACTAAGCTGATGGAATTGAAAAGACTTAGAAAACTCACCATAAAGGTGGTCGCCGTAAGCGGCAAGATGCCGAATAACGTAAAGCTTGATACCACCATAAGGCCAAAACCAAAACCGCTTAAGGTCTGTAGCAGTGTCGCAAGCCCCAATAGCGCAAACATGGGAAGCAGTGTTTCCAAAAGCATCACGTGTAATTCCTGCAATGTATGTGATTTATATCAAAAGTGCGCTATAACTCTTGTGTATGATATAACAACAAAAATTAAGCGTTTAGGTTAGGGTTCATGTCTTCATCTCAATTCGATCACAAACTCAGCGGTCCAAGTCTTGCCTTTCAGCCGCTGTATCAACAAGTCGCTGAATACATTAAGCAGCTTATTGTCGAGCGCCGTTGGCAACCAGGCGAGATGCTACCTAGTGAGTTTAAGCTTGCTGACGAATTCAATGTTAGCCAAGGAACCGTTCGCAAAGCGCTAACATTGCTGACAGATACCAAAATTGTAACCCGTCGTCAGGGGGTCGGTACATTTGTTTCTGAGCATACGGCACAAGATGCGCTGTTTCGTTTCTTTCCGTTACAAGCTGACGGAAAAGGTGCTGACCTACCCAAAGCTGAACTGTTAAGTAAAGAGCTGGTCGAGCCAATTGAAAGTGTCCAAACTGCACTATCAATTACCGCTAAAGACAAAGTAGTGAAGCTTAAGCGTAGGCGAATTCTCGATAACGAATTTTGTATGCTTGAAACTATTTATTTACCGTCTAAGCGATTTCCTGACATCGAGAAGCGAGAAGATATTCCGCATACTCTGTATCATTTTTATCAAACGGACTACAACCAAACTGTATTTAAGACCCGTGACAGCATTAAAGCGGTTTTGGCCTCAAAAAGTGATGCAAAAAGCTTAGGTATCGAAAAAGGAATGCCGTTACTTATGGTTACGCGCGTCACTGAGTCTATTGACGGTAAACTCATTGAATATCGTGAAAGCAAATGTAGAACTGACCACTACCATTACCAAGTTGAACTTGATTAATCCTTTGCTATCAACGCCAAACTGTTCAACCACAACGTTTTAAACGTCCGTTCCTATCAAATTGTTTCTTACCGACTCTCGAACACCTAGCATAACAAGGTAACGCTTTACCTTGTTATGCCACCGCAAGACATTTCTTTTTATTGCACTCCAAACTTTTCATTAAGTTTGTTAACACTTTGTTGACATCGGTATATCTGTGTAATAACTTATGTCTTATACAAGACTAAAGTTTGAAGCTAAAGTTATACAAGAGCATACTGCAAAAGTAAACCGCGGCTTTTTATCTTTGCAGTACGTTTAAGAGAAAGTCCGTACTAGCTTAAAGCAACGAATTCTAAGGTGAATGAAACAATGAATAAGATACCAGAGGTAGGTTTTGGTTTTTGGAAGGTCGATACTGCCATATGTGCGGAAACCACGTACCAAGCGATTAAGGCTGGCTATCGACACTTAGATTGTGCCGCTGATTACGGCAATGAAAAGGAAGTGGGTGAAGGCATTAAGCGAGCGATTGATGAAGGCTTGTGCACCAGAGAAGAGCTTTGGGTTACTTCAAAACTATGGAATACCTTTCACGCCCCTGAGCACGTGGGTCTTGCTTTAGAGAAAACCTTGTCAGACTTACAGTTAGATTATGTAGACTTATACCTGATCCATTTCCCGATAGCGCAGAAATTTGTGCCTATCGAGACCCGTTATCCACCAGAATGGTTTTACGAACCTGATGTTGCCGAGCCTAAAATGGAACTCGCGCCTGTACCTTTGCATAAGACATGGGAGGCAATGGAGTCGCTTGCCGATAGCGGAAAAGCAAAACAAATTGGTGTGTGTAATTACAACACCGGTTTGCTTAACGACCTGATGAGCTATGCGCGTATTAAGCCAGCCATGCTGCAAATTGAATCTCACCCGTACCTTACGCAAGAGCGACTAATTCGTTTGGCAAAAGACTATGGACTGGAGGTGACGGCCTTCTCTCCGCTAGGTGCCTTATCTTATCTAGAGCTTGAAATGGCTGATCAGACGGAATCAGTGCTTGAGCAAAGCGTAGTAAAAGCCGCGGCAGAAGCCCATGGTAAAACGCCCGCGCAGGTTGTCTTGCGTTGGGGAATTCAGCGCGGTAACGCCATCATTCCAAAAACGTCAAAAGTTGAGCGTATGAAAGAAAACCTCGCACTTTTTGACTTCTCACTCAGCGACAGTGAAATGCAGGCAATATCTGCATTGAACGTAAATCGCAGATTTAACGATCCAGGGCACTTCTGCGAAGCTGCCTTTAACCGTTTCCACCCTATTTACGACTAGGAGTTAGCTATGAAAAACGTCAATGACAGCTCTGCGGTAGCCTACGCAAGTGTACCTACTCAGCACAATTATAACGGCGGTGTGTTCCCTGAAATAGTCGTGAACAACGAGGGTTGTACAACGGTAGAAGAGACCGTTGCATTTGTAAAAGCAAATCAATCAGAGCTTGAAGCAAAACTTGCAAAGTCGGGAGCACTACTTTTCCGAGGGTTTCCAATTGATTCCGCAGAGACCTTTGACGTTTTCTCAGCAGGCTTCGGCTATCCTAACTTTACCTATCAGGAGTCGTTGTCTAATGCAGTGCGTATTAACTTTACTGAGCGCGTATTCACAGCAAATGAAGCGCCGAAAGACGTAGAAATTTTTCTACATCATGAAATGGCGCAGACGCCTATTTCACCTAGCAAGCTGTTTTTCTTTTGTAAGACTGCAGCGGATGAGGGGGGAGCAACGCCTTTATGTCGCTCCGACAAATTGTTTGAAGCATTGAAGGAAGAAAATCCTGCGCTTGCTAAAGACTTTAAAGAGAAAGGCCTTAAATATACGACTACTATGCCAGCAGCCAATGATGCCAACTCTGGCCAAGGAAGAAGCTGGAAAAGCACGCTAAGCGTTGAGTCATTAGAAGAGGCAGAAGCTAAATTAAAAGAGTTAGGATACACCTGGCAATGGTTGGAGGATGGTAGTCTAAGAGCCATTACGCCTGTCTTACCTGCGGTTATCGAACTTAGTGATGGCTCAGAAGTGTTCTATAACCAGCTAATAGCTGCGTATATGGGATGGAAAGGCGTAAGGGAAAACCCGTCGTCGGCAATTACTTTTGGCGATGGAAGTGCAATTCCTAAAGCCGGTTTAGAGCGCGTTGCAGAACTGTCTGAAACTTACACCTTTGACTTAGAGTGGCAAGATGGTGACGTGGCTATTGTTGACAATTACCGTGCAATGCATGGCCGCCGCCCTTATTCTGGCGAGCGAAAGCGCGTAGTGCTTGTTGCGCTTGTGGCCTCAGAGCGATAAAAGAAAATGAACGATATAGCAGTAAAATGTAAAAATATTTGGCCCGGGCTGGGAATTGCAACCATTACCGGTATGGCGGCGCTCTTTTTGAGTGAGCATTACAACGCCCCTGCTATGTTGTTCGCATTACTTTTAGGTATGGCCGTATCGTTTTTGTATCAGAACGATACGCCCTGTGCGTGTGGTATCGATTTCACGGCAAGTACTCTTCTTCGCGCTGGAGTTGTTCTGCTTGGTCTACGCATTGCGCTAGGTGACTTAGCGGTACTTGGGTGGCAGACCGCTCTTATGCTGGCCGCTGCCATACTCACAACAATTATTGTCGGAGTGGGTCTCGCCAAATTACTCGGGTTACAAAAGCGTTTTGGTGCATTAACGGGAGGCTCAGTAGCCATTTGTGGTGCGTCTGCGGCTCTCGCCATTTCCACCATTCTTCCCAAGGGAGAAAACCACGAAAGAGACACGTTGCTGACGGTTATTGGCGTAACCGCTATGTCGACCATCGCCATGGTGCTCTACCCAATTGTGGCGGCGCAGTTGGGCATGAATGATACGGAAGCTGGCATTTTCTTAGGCGGCACTATTCACGATGTGGCGCAAGTTGTGGGGGCAGGTTACTCGGTGTCTGACAGTGCAGGCGACATGGCGACACTGACCAAGCTGGTACGAGTAGCCATGCTAATGCCAGTGGTACTCATTATGATGATTGCCATTAAACACTTTTACAAAGCCAAAAGTCAGGCTGACGGGGCGCAAGTGCCTAAAATGCCGATGTTTCTAGTTGGCTTTATTGTACTTATGTTACTCAACAGCTTTGTAACCCTACCCGAAGTAGTTATTGAGACGGGGACCCAGATATCACGCTTCTTCTTAGTCGTTTCAATTACGGCAATCGGTATGAAGTCTAACCTTGGTAAGTTAGCCGAAGTCGGTATGCTGCCAATTGTAATGATTGTGGCAGAAACGCTGTGGATTGCACTGCTTATATTGGGCTATTTGTTCGCAATATAGTGGGATTTTTTGCGCGATTTATCACAATTATTCTTAATGCACTCTTAATACACAAAGCACTCAATGACGAGGTGGTAGCAGTGAAAAAACATGGCCTTCACGAACTGTACGCTAAGGACCCTGTAAAGGCCGACGAACAGGTTTTTCAGCGAACTAGCAACGCGCTGACTCGGCGTGGTTTTATCAAAGGTCTGAAGTCTCTGTCTTTGCTACTTGGTGCTGAAGTCGTTTACGGTCAGTTCATGCCAGCAGGACTTATTCCCGCTGCATTTGCTCAGTCGAACACGCCTTTTTCTATCGAGGGAAAAGACGGGCTAACAATACTTAACGACCGGCCAATTAACGCTGAAACACCAGCGCACTTACTTGATGATGCGGTTACGCCTGCCTCTCGATTTTTCGTAAGGAATAATGGTATTCCCCCGCAAAAGCCAGACGCGAGTACGTGGACGCTTACTATTGAAGGGGAGTCGGCCGAGCAGTCAAAAACCTTCACGTTGGAAGAGCTCAAAACCCAATTCAAACATTACTCATACCAACTAACGCTGGAATGCGGCGGTAATGGACGTGCCGAGTTCTCGCCAGCAGCGACGGGGAACCAATGGACTACCGGAGCTGTGGGATGCCCTAAATGGACAGGTGTAAGGCTTAAAGATGTACTCACGTCAGTGGGCGTAAAAGATAGCGCTGTTTACATTGGCTATTATGGTGATGACCAGCATTTAAGCCGTACACCGGGCAAAGCGGCTATTTCTCGCGGGGTGCCGATAAACAAAGCGATGGAAGATGAGTCGTTGATTGCGTGGGCGATGAATGATGAACCTCTGCCTTTAATGAATGGCTATCCGCTCCGACTGGTTTTTGGTGGTTGGCCAGCGTCTACGTCTGGTAAGTGGCTTAAGAAGATAGTGGTCAGAGACCGCGTGCATGACGGTGCAAAAATGCTGGGCAAAGCGTACCGACTCCCTTGTAAACCCGTTGCTCCGGGGGCGAAAGTAGCCGATGAAGATATGTGTATCATTGAAGCTATGCCTATTAAGTCACTCATTACTTTTCCACAGTCGGGCACTGATCATCCTTTGGCCAAGAAACTAAGCGTGCGCGGTCATGCATGGAGTGGTGAGGGTAAAGTGGCTGAAGTGTACACATCTATTGATTTCGGACAAACGTGGCAAATAGCAGAGCTCACGCTACCCGTAAATAGACATGCATGGCAGCAATTCACTACAAAAATAGCCTTTCCTCAACAAGGTTATTTCGAAATATGGGCCAAAGCCGTAGATGAAAATGGAAAATCACAACCTATGGTATTGCCAGGCTGGAATCCAAAAGGCTACTTAAACAATGCCTGCCATCGCATTGCTGTGCGGGTTGTGTAAAACACATGGTACCGAGTAACGTGTTTGAGATATGGAGCGCTCGCATGCGCCATCTATTCGTTTTTGTTTCTATTATGGCAGGGTTAGTTAGCACACCACTGGTTGCGGCCATCAATGAAAGTAGCGATAAAAATAGCGGCTCAAGTATGCATTCCGCTGATGCCACGACTGTGTCTGTTGACCCCCAGTCAGGTCTTACTGTAGCGCCGGGCTATAATCTAGTGGTTGCACACTGTAGCGCATGCCATTCGCCTTCACTAATTACACAGAACGCAATGAGCAGAGAGAGATGGCTTGAAACTATTCGATGGATGCAAGACACGCAAAAGCTATGGCCATTAGGTGATGCAGAGCCCGCTATCCTAGACTATCTGGCGTTGTGGTATGGTCCTAAAAAAGGCGCCCGTCGCCCGCCCCTAGAGCCGCATCTACTGCCACAAAAATAAAGCTCGTCTCAACCGAGCGTTTTATTTCATCAGTTTTTCAATATTCCGCCGATACTCATAGCATAACGCTACTTCAGACTAATAGTTAAATGGTCTGGATATCTGTTAATCTGAACAAAATAACTCTATAAAAAACATATCGGTAACCACACATGTTTGTATCTCGCAGTAAATACGAAGAAAAAGAAGCGCAAGTACGTAAACTAGAAGCAAGAGTGCAAGAAGCCTTAGACAAAATTGACGTTTTAGAGGCAGAAAATAGTGAACTCATTAATGCCATTGAGGCTGCAAACGGCCAGTATGCATCGTCGAACGATTCCGTTGTAATGAAGTGCATCGTTGATGCAATGCGTCAATTAGAAGGTATTCGTGAAACGGTGTTGGCTACTTATCAACGTATCGATGCTGAGAACCAGTCTGTTGCTAATATTAATGAGTTGTTTAGTGATTCTGCGACTACATTAAGCAAAATTGTTACCGACATGAGCGGGCTTAATGTCCAAATGGGCAGCATGAGCGAACGTATATCGGGGCTATCAACAACAGCAGATAACATTAATAAATTTGTTACTACTATTACGAGTATTTCTGACCAAACTAACTTACTTGCGCTAAACGCTGCTATCGAAGCTGCGCGAGCAGGCGATGCAGGCCGCGGGTTTAGTGTTGTTGCTGATGAAGTACGTGCATTGGCGACAGAAACCAACAAATCAGCAACAGAAGTATCTGAGTTGGTGAACGGTATAATTCAGTCTACTTCCAAAGCGGTTTCAGGTGTCAATGAACTGCGCGGAAACAACGAGCAGCTAGAGACCGGCATTAATCAGCTAAATGGCAGCTACGAAGTTATGGTGCAACACTGTGACAGTATGAAGTCCACCATTAGCGAAGGCGCAATTGCTACGTTCATTCAAACAGTAAAATTGGATCATGTAGTGTGGAAGGCCGAGGTTTATGCAGTGCTGTGCGGCTACAGCAATAAATCTGTGGCGGACTTTGGCGATCATAAGAACTGCCGCCTTGGGCAGTGGTATAGTGACAATGCTAACAAAGCAATTGGCCAAACAACGGCATTCAGAGAGATTGAAGCGCCGCATGCAAAAGTGCATAGTAGCGGTATCGCTGCCGTTCTAGCTAAACAAAATGGCAACAATGCTGAGGCAGATGCTAAGCTTATGGAAATGGAACAAGCCAGTGAGAGAGTACTAACACTACTTGATAGGCTAGTTAGCTAGCGCCCGTAGAGCCTTGCGGTTCAACTGGCCCTATTGAAAAGCGTGGCGCCCGAATTCATAGCGGCGCCCTAAACGGAGGGCTTTTTGGTGAGTGAAACATCGTATTCCACCGAACAAGAGCGCATTCTAGCGCTGGAAGCCCGCGTTAACTCTTTAGAACGACAGCTTAAACGTCAAAAAATAGCGCGTAAAAACGCAGAGTCTTTTCTTGAAACCTACTCACAAGATGCTTACTTAGCGAATCAAGCGCTAAGAAAAGCCTTAAAAGATTCAAAACAGCGGGAAAGGGAGTTGTTGTACCTTAACCGTGCCGCATCACAGCTTTCAAATGCTCAGCCGGGTAAGAGTTTTATATTTTCTGCGCTGGAATCGGCGGTCGAATTTAGCGGTGCCCATTGTGGAAAAGCATTTATTGTAGAAGGTGAAGCGCTAACGGTGGGGGATGATAGCCAGGTGCTATCTCATGAAAATGGATGGTATAGCTCTCCCGAGCTCGCCAAACTTCTCAAAGACGAAACCCCTCTGACACTGCGTGAGAGCTATTCCCACTGGTGCGTTAATGCAGTGGAGCGACCAGATACAAAAGAAGAAGCAAGGCTACTTCACTTTATGCATGAAATGGCAGACGGCGAATTCGCTTGGCTCGTGTTGCTTACCAAAGACGATCACTTAGAAGAAGAAACGCTACACGTTCTTGATACCACCAAACATTATCTAAACATTACGTCTCGTTACCAGAACAAAAAAACTGAGCTCACCAGTCGGCAAATAGAATTGAGTTCGGTTAAAAAAGACAGAGACTTTCTAGAAGAAAGGCTGGTTAGTGCAGACAAGATGGCGATGTTGGGACAACTTGCTGCGGGTATAGCACACGAAATCAATAACCCTATCGGTTATGTTCGAAGCAATACGGTGGTTGCAAAAGAAATTTTTAGCGATTATCAACACGCGTTAGAAGAAATAGGCAAGCTTTGTCGCACTGCTGGTGGAGAGGTAGAGTCGCAGTTCGAGGCGCTGGAAAAACGCTTTTCACTACAAGAAAGTGCGAGCGAAATTACAGAGATGTTCAATGAATCTCACGAGGGCATTGAACGTATTATTGAAATTGTAAAAGCGCTGCGAAGTTTTTCGTATCCTGGTTCAGGAAAGCATACACAAATTAGTGCCATTGACGCCATGAACACGGTGATCAAGCTAACGAACAATCTGCACAGGTACAAAAACAAACTTAATGTAGAAGTACCCGATAAGGATGTCTATTTCCTTGGTAATGCAGGACAGATCCAGCAGGTGTTGGTTAACTTTGTGACCAATGCTATTTATGCAACACCAGAAGGGAAGTCCATAACACTAAAAGTGCAGCAAGATGACAAAAGCGCCATGCTTATCGTAGAAGACGAGGGTATTGGTATGTCGAAAGAAACACTGGATAGAATATTCACGCCCTTTTTTACAACTAAACCACCCGGCGAGGGAACAGGGTTGGGAATGTCTATTTCCATGACTATTGTTGAAGAGCACAACGGAAAGATAAATATCACTAGCGAAGAAGGAAAGGGTACGCGCGTTACCGTTTTGTTACCTCTAGCCTAAAGTATAAATTGCTTTCCTAAATAGCTGATAGAATATAGAATTTCTCTAATTTTTTCTTCCTGCTAGACAGAATTTGTTTATGTTCTAGTCTTAGGAGGTAAGCAACATTTCCTACGATTAACGGATGATTGCTTTGCTACATGGAGAAAGCACCCAATGAGAAATAATCAGCCAGTTACCCAGAAAGAGTACAAGTTTCCCGCACATCATCGTCTTATTTCATCTACCGATAAGCGCGGTGTAATCCAGCATTGTAATAGCGCATTTGTAGAAGCAAGTGGCTTCAGTCGTGAAGAACTCATTGGTAAAAATCACAACATTATCCGTCATCCAGATATGCCTGCTCCTGTGTTCAAAGAAATGTGGCGTACTTTGGAATCAGGGCAAAGCTGGATTGGGTTAGTTAAAAACAGAAGAAAAAATGGCGATCACTATTGGGTTTCGGCGTTTGTGACTCCCGTTTATGAAGGTAAGTCAGTAGTAGGCTACGAATCTGTTCGAGTGCCGGCGTTAAATGACGAAATAGCACGCGCATCTAGTGTTTACGCCAGAATGCAGGAAGGAAAATCTGCGGTATCACCGATGTCGCGACTGGGGCAAGGGCTAATGCACATGGCGCCAGCAATATTGTTAAGCGCCCTACTTGTTTTAGTACTCGCGTTTACCCATGGTTGGGCAGCGGCAGGCATTGCGCTGCTTGGAGCTGTAGTTTTAATGATTGCTCAAGAAACCAAGACAAGAAAAGACTGGGGCGCGCTGCTTTCTCTTAGCCCAGAAAGCTACGCTAATGAAACGGTGGCACAAACCTACTTCCCAGACCCCCCTCACATAAGCCAAGCCAAACTTGCACTGGGGTGTGAACTTGCCAGAAATCGCACGGCATTAACCCGAATTAAAGATGCGTCAGCGGGGCTCGAATCGATAGCTAACACCACGCATCAACAAGCAGAAAGCACCAGTGCCGCGGTTGTTCAGCAAAATCAAGCTACACAGCAAATTGCGTCTGCGGTAACGCAAATGAGTCAAGCGATTCAAGAAGTTGCCGAACGAGTAGAAAGTAACGCAAAGAGCGCAAGGACAGCGGCATCTAATGTAGAGACAGGCAACCAAAAAGCAGAACAAGCCATGCAGGCGATTGTCGCCTTACGCGAGGCGGTTGAGTCTATCTCTACCACAGTGACAGAGTTGGCTCAGTCAACCAGCGATATTGGCGAAGCGGCCAATATCATCTCGACCATCGCTGAGCAAACTAACCTGTTAGCGCTTAATGCTGCGATCGAAGCTGCAAGGGCTGGCGAACAAGGAAGAGGTTTTGCGGTTGTTGCCGATGAGGTTCGTACTTTAGCTTCGAAAACTCGCGAATCGACCGATAAAATCCACAACATCATTAATGAATTGGCTGAGCGTTCTGACCGCGCTGTTAGGGTATCGACGGAAGGGCTAGCTTCAGCTGAGCACGGCAGCGCTATAGTAGAAGAAACCCGAGGTGCATTGTTTGAAATTAACAATGCAGTAAAAGGTATCGCTGATGCCACGGTAGAGATGTCTTCAGCGGTAGAAGAACAAAGCACGGTGGCAGAGCATATTAACCAGCAGTTAGTAGAAGTCGCTGACGGCGCGTCTGAAACCCAGCGTTCATCTGAAGCATCGCTTGCAGCAAGTCACGATTTGCGCGCAACGGTTAATCAGGTTCACGAGCTAATATTGCGTTTCAGTACAGATAAGCGAGTGGGAGAGTAATACTCTCTCCAGCTCGCTTAAGCTCGATCCATTAAAAGACCTATTGCCTATTGGCGCATAGATGTGGGGCTAAATAAAAGCCTATAAAACCGGAAACAACGCTGTAGGCATGGGTATTTATGAGTTCGCGTTTAGTCCCGCGTGTAGGCCGCGTCTGTAGGCCGCCACAGCGGGGAATAGCGAAACCAAGTATGTGCACCCCAGTATCAGTAAAATGATAATAACACTGCTTTGTCCAAACAGTGGGCTGCTTAAAAACAACCCATAGGTACTGCTTAACCAAGGTTTTAGTGCGCTCATAAGCCCAGCTACCAAGCCTAAACTCAGTGCGGCACTCACAATCGTAAGCAGCATCGCTTCAATCTGTATGAGTAGCAGTAAGGTAAACGGTCCTGCGCCTATAGTTCGTAAAACGGCGATTTCTTGATAACGCTCTCTCATCGTTGCCAGCAGCATAGTCGCAAGCCCAATTAACGCGCAGATGACGATAAGACCGGAAAGGCCAAGCAATAGCGATTCAACATTTCCCATAATTTGCCAAAGTTCTGCGAGTGCCATGCCCGGTAGAATAGCCATTAGCGGCTCTTTTTTACTTTGATTAATTTGATACTGAAGCTGCAGTGCAGTTACCCGATGTTTAAGCCCCAGCATCACCACGGATACTGACTCAGGCGTAAACGCTTCGCTATTGTAAACTGCATGTTCTTTTGTATGCTCGTCATGCTCATGCTCATGCTCATGCTCATGCTCATGCTCATGTTCATGCTCATGCTCGTTCGCCTTGTCAGCAGATTTACGGCCTAACATTGAGGTGGGCGAATGTTTAGGTCCTGTGTGGGCTTCTTCAAGTCCCTGTAGGGTAACGTATACGGCTTTATCTACGGGCGTACCGGTTTTCTTAACTATGCCTGAGATAGTGAAAGGGTGATCGTCATGGTTGTTGAACGATACGCTACCCAGACCATGGGAAATAATAATCTTATCCCCTACCTTGTACCCCAATGATTTGGCGATATCTGCGCCAATAACGGTAGACAGTGGCTGCGTAAATGTCGAGCCTGCTGCCATTTCAAGTGATTGCATATCACCGTATTTAAAGTGGTCGAAAAAGCTGTTGGTCGTACCTACTACTCTAAAACCTCTGTGGGTATCACCCAAAGATAGTGGGATAAGCCACGATACCTGCTTGTTAGATTGAAGCGCCGCAATACTTTTATATTCAATACCTTTGGTGGGAGTGCCTATATTAAACACTGATGACAGGAGTAAATTAAGCTGTCCACTTGGTGCGCCAACAATAAGATCTACACCAGAAACGGTGCGCGTAAAACTGGTTTTAACTTGGGTGCGAATAATGTCCACGCACAAAAGTAAACTAATGCTGATGGTAATGCTTAAAAGTGTGAGGATTGCCGTTGTTTTCCTGCGCTTTAAGCTTTCAATAGCAATGGTACTTAGCATTACGCACGCTCCTGTGCTTTTGGGGCCTCATCGCCTCGCGTTTTTAAGTGGTTTGTACTTGGGCTTAATTCACTCATGCTGCAGTGGCGGTCGAAATAACTCTCCATGGCTTTATCGTGACTAACAAAAATCATGGTGCTTTCACCTGCAACGTCTTTTAGCAGCGACATAAAACTATCTCTGGCATCGGTATCTAGGGCAGAGGTAGGTTCATCGACAATTAATAATTGTGGGTCGTTAATCAGTGCTCTGGCAATGGCAACGCGCTGCTGCTGACCAATACTCAATGCGTCAGCTTTCGCATGCAGCACGTGAGAAGGCAGCTGTAGCTTGTCCAGTAAATGACGAAGCTTTGCGTCTGATGCTGTCTTGCTGACGTTTGTACTTGCAAAATACACCGCCGCATTAATGTTCTGTGCCACAGAAAGGTAGGGAATAAGATTAAATTGTTGAAAAACAACGCCGATACTGCGTGCTCTAAACTTGTCCCGCTGTCGGTTCGATAATGTGGAGAAAGGCTGCGCTAATAAGGCAATGTCGCCCTGAGTTGGAGTTAATGTTCCGCACAGCAAATTGAGCAATGTGCTCTTTCCGCTACCCGAAGGCCCTGAGAGAAAAACGTGCTCACCTTGCGAAACTTGCCACGCTTTAATGTCAATGATGGGGGGACTTTCTTTGGTGTACGAAAACTGTAAATTGCTAACTTCAATCGCTGTGTTGCGCTCTTTATTCACTGCGTTGTGCTCTTCAGACACTGCGTTGCGCTGGGAGTGAGTGCTATTTTTTTTATTGATGGTATTCACGCTAAACCCGACCTGTATTTACGTCTTATGTTCACATTAGCAAAAGCGACACGTCTGTTCACCCAGTTAAAAACCAGAGAAAACACATTGCCGCGTTGAGGTAATGTTATCAAATAACATTTTTGCGTATAGCTATGCTATCAGATCTCATCAGCCTAAAGCGGCAATTGCTCTTATTAATTGCTCATCATAACGACGCAAAAGAGAGGCGCGCCTAAATTATCAGCCGTTAGCTTGTAGCTTTACCACTTCTGCGCTTTCATCTTCTAATACGCTTTCTGCGGTAGCGCCTTTGAAAATCTTACTGATTTTATCTTTGTTTTTAGACAGCATGATGGTGAGCTCTTCCACTACGCTATCGTCTAGCTTGATGCCCTTCGCATGAATGTAGTCAGCAAGGTTATCTGCTGCATCGAGCATTTTGTCATACTGATCGGCTTCTTTTTTGTCGGTAGTTACCAATTTTTCTACCCCTTTGTGCGTAACAACATACTGTGTGGTAATGGCCATGGTAGGTCCCCTGTTTATTAAAGACACAAAAACTGTACAGTATTTTACTGTATAAATAAACAGTATTTTGATTAAATGTCTGAGCGTAGTGTTTGGGGAAAGGGCAAATGAT
The DNA here is from genome assembly GCF_041414725.1 of Alteromonas sp. DY56-G5. Classification (NCBI taxonomy): domain Bacteria; kingdom Pseudomonadati; phylum Pseudomonadota; class Gammaproteobacteria; order Alteromonadales; family Alteromonadaceae; genus Alteromonas; species Alteromonas sp. DY56-G5. The sequence goes on from NZ_JANHZQ010000001.1 coordinate 168,291, forward strand.
TGCTCTAAAGGTGATTAATGCTTGTGCAATTAGTAACTGCTGCGTATAATGCGCGCCCTTACAGCCATCCCAATTCGTTCCTTGTCTCCATACAGTCGGCTGTACTGTCGAGGCTACAACCGTAAGGAGCTATAATGCGTCATTACGAAATCGTATTTATGGTTCACCCTGATCAGAGTGAACAAGTACCTGGTATGATCGAGCGTTATACCACAATCCTAAAGCAAGACGGTGGTCAGATTCATCGTTTAGAAGATTGGGGCCGTCGTCAACTGGCTTACCCAATTGAAAAGCTGCACAAAGCCCACTACGTACTAATCAATGCTGAAGCGTCTGCAGAAGCTGTTGATGAATTGGAAAATGCTTTCCGTTTCAACGACGTGATCCTACGTAACATGGTTATGCGCACTAAGACTGCTGTGACTGAGCCTTCTCCAATGATGAAAGAAGAGCCTCGTCGTGAGCGTCGTGACGATTCTGCTCCTCGCCAAGATCGCGCGGAAAAGAAAACTGAAACCACTGAAGACAACGCTTAAGGAGATCACCCATGGCTCGTTTTTTCAGACGTCGTAAGTTCTGCCGTTTCACTGCAGAAGGTGTGACTGAGATTGATTACAAAGATATCGCTACTCTTAAGAACTACATCACTGAGAGCGGTAAAATTGTCCCTAGCCGTATTACTGGTACAAGCGCAAAATATCAGCGTCAGCTGTCTTCTGCGATCAAGCGCGCACGTTTCCTTGCGTTGCTTCCGTACACTGATTCACACAAGTAATTTGGCGAATATAAGGGTTAGCTAAGATGAATATCATCCTACTAGATAAAATCGCCAACCTTGGCGGCCTGGGCGACCAAGTGACTGTTAAGTCTGGTTACGCTCGTAACTTCCTTTTCCCACAGGGTAAAGCGGTTCCTGCAACTAAAGACAACGTTGAAAAGTTCGAAGCACGTCGTGCTGAACTTGAAGCGAAAATTGCTGAGCAACTAGCTGCTGCTAACGCACGCGCTGAAAAAGTTGCTGAGCTTGCTGAAGTTACAATCGCAGCTCCTGCTGGTGACGAAGGTAAACTATTTGGCTCTGTTGGTACTCGTGACATCGCTGATGCAATCACTGCAGCTGGCGTTGAAGTACAAAAAGCAGAAGTTAAACTACCTACTGGTACTCTTCGTGAAACTGGTGAGTATGACATCGACTTACAACTTCACTCTGACGTTATCACTTCAATCAAAGTGATCATCATTGCTGAAGCGTAATCGCTGACGTATTTGAAAAAAGCCGCTCCTAGAGCGGCTTTTTTTTGCTCTAAATTTTTGTTCGATACTTAAAGAACAATACCAATCCGCATAGATGATTGCCCACCCAGAAGGTGCTGGTAAGTTTCCTAGCAAAGCGTGGGAATGTAGGAATGGCCGTTGCTTTTTAAATTCCCATAGTGATGCTTGCCAAACCTTCCCGAAGGGCGAGTTAAAAATATCCCTACCCTCACTCCACGTCGCGACGCCTAATTAACGGTGGGTGTAAGCAAATATGTCCAGCGCCGACAAATGGCGTATTTTTGAGGTCCACTCATCTGCGATAAATAACGTTTTTTAAACGGTGTTTAAACAAAATGTTAATAATCGCTGAAATTCTTAGTGTCATGGCTTTAAACTTTTTCTGTCATTCCTGCGACCTATAGTAAACCAAACAATAAAAAGCATAAGTGCCATATTATGGACATCACTAAGCAAGCAATAAAAAACGCGACTGGGGTAGGTATAGGAATAACACTGCTGGTATTTTTAGGGCTATATAGCCTGTTTAATTTACCTGTACAGCTGTTTCCTGACATTGAAAGACCGAATATTAACATCCAGACCTCGTGGCGCGCTGCGTCGCCCCAAGAAATTGAGTCGGAGATCATTGAACCTCAAGAGGAAGTGCTGCAAGGGATCCCTGGCCTTGAGTCGATGAATGCATGGGCAAACCAAGGTAATGCGTGGATTAATCTAGAGTTTGGTTTAGATACGGACATGCAGAAAACGCTCATTGAAGTGATTAGCCGCATGAATCGCGTACCGCCACTACCTCGCGATGCCTTGTCCCCTAATATTATGCTTGCTGGAAGTGGGGGAGACGCCCCCGCTTTGACCTACTTTTTTCTTCAGCGCCTTCCGGGCAATCCAAACGAAATTAATACCTATGTAACCTTTTTTACCGATGTCATTAAACCTCAGCTTGAGGCTATTCCAGGCGTGGCCAGAGCACGTATGGAAAGCGGGGTTGGCGGCGTTGAGGAGTTTCAAATTGTTTTCGACCCGTTTAAAGCGGCGCAGTTAGGCATTGACCTAACGGCAGTTGCCAACGAGTTGGGGCGTGCGAATGATATTTCAGGCGGCTTTGTCGATGTGGGCAGAAGACGCTATACCCTGCGTTTTGAAGGTCGCTACGAGCCTACGCAAATGGGTGAAATGATCCTTGAATGGCGAGACGGCAGCCCGATCACTTTAAATGACATTGCCGAAATTAAAATCACCCGCGCTGACGGTGCAAACTACAGTGTGCAAAACGGCAATCCGGCCATATCTATTCGCGTAGACAGACAAAACAACGCCAATGTTTTAGCTACCTTAGAAGCCGTAAAAGCAAAAGTTGCACAAATAAACGAACAGGACTTGGCCCCTGAACAGTTAGTAATGGCGCAAAGCTTCGATGCCTCAGTGTTTATCTATAGAGCGGTGCAGCTAGTTACCAGCAATTTATTTATAGGCGTGCTGCTTGCCATTGCCGTGCTTTGGCTCTTTATGCGCCAGCTGCGGGCAACGCTCATTGTGGCATTGGCCATTCCTATCTCACTACTTAGCACTTTTGTGGTGCTTCAACTTACCGGTCGCTCGCTCAATATCATTTCACTGGCAGGACTCGCCTTCGCGGTAGGTATGGTGCTAGATGCCGCTATTGTCGTGCTGGAAAACATTGTAAGAACGCGCAAGAGCGCCGAAGCCGAAATCGAAAATAAAGACCCAAATTCACAAACGCACATGGAGGATTGTGCCCATCGGGGAACGAAAGAAGTGTTTGGTGCCCTCATGGCGTCAACAGCCACCACCGTTGCTATTTTTATTCCCGTCATGTTTTTGGAAGATGTTGAAGGGCAATTGTTTGCTGACCTCGCTCTTACCATTGCCATTGCAGTGTGTATGTCGCTAGTGGTTGCGGTAACGGTATTGCCCGTCGTTGCCGCTAAATACCTTAATGGCAACATGCCAGCTGATAGCTTACAGCGGGTATGGGCTAAGATAACCCGCGCTATTATGTCGCTATCAAGTACGCCGCTTCGCCGCCTTGTATTAGTTCTAACACTCATGGGCGTGCCTATTACAGGTAGTGTTTTGCTTATGCCTTCCATGGATTATTTGCCGCCCGTAAAACGCGATGCCGTTGACGCCTTCTTAAGTTTGCCTGCGGGTGCCAGTGAAAACTTTATTAGTGAAGAAGTGATGCCAATTATCGTTGAGAGACTGCAGCCCTATATGGACGGAGAAAAGCAGCCAGCGCTGAAAAACTACTACATTATCACATGGCCAAATGGCGGAAATTTGGGTGTGCGCGCTAAAGATCAGTCTAAGGTCAAAGAGTTAGAAGCCATTGTTCGCGATGAAATTTTAAAGGATTTGCCGGATACACAGACCTTTTCACAACAAGGCAATTTGTTCGGCGGCTTTGGAAACGGTCGCTCAATCGACATTCATCTTCAAGGTACCGACCAAGCCATGCTCGGCATCGCTGCGCAAGCAGGTTTAGACAAATTGAGAGAAGTTTTCCCTAACGCTAATGCGCGTTCGAATCCTCCACTAGAGCAAGCTGAACCAGAGCTTCGCTTTTACCCTAATGACAGCAGAATGATGGAAGTCGGGTTAAATCGCGGCAGTATGGGGAACCTGGTACGTGCCATGGGTGATGGTATGTATGTGGGGGAGTACTTCGATGGCACCAAACGCATGAATATTATCTTTCGCTCAGCACCTTGGTTTACACCCGAAGACTTAAACAGCACGCCAGTCATGACGCCATCAGGCGAGGTGGTGCAATTAGGCGAACTGGTAGGTATTGAAAGAGCCGTAGGACCAAGCCGTATTCAGCGCATTGATGGTCGAAGAACCCTTACGCTAAACGTAAATCCGCCAGAGGGGATGAGTTTAGAAGAAGCCATGAAAGTGATTACCTCTGAGGTTGAACCTGCCATTATGGCCATGATGCCTACCGATGGCGCTATTAATTATGGTGGTAGCGCGGATAGCTTAAAAGGCGCTATTGCCTCGATGGCTGATAACTTTCTTTTTGCCATGGTGTTGCTACTGCTGTTAATGGCGGGGTTGTTTAAATCGTTAAAAGACAGCGTGCTGGTAGTACTTTCTATTCCGCTAGCCACGGTGGGCGGGGTGATTGCTATTCGTATCATGAACATCTTTACCTTCCAGCCCATGGACCTGTTAACCATGATTGGCTTCATTATTTTGCTAGGGCTTGTGGTGAACAATGCCATTTTACTCGTGCATCAGACTCGTATAGGAGAGCAAGAAGGGCTGACCCGTGATGACGCGGTAGAACAAGCCATCAAACTACGTTTACGGCCTATCTTTATGAGCACGCTGACTTCAATCTTTGGCATGCTGCCCCTGCTGTTGCTACCAGGTGCAGGCAGCGTTATTTACCGAGGTCTTGCGGCTGTTATTGTGGGAGGAATGACGGTGAGTACCATATTCACCTTGCTATTACTGCCTACCTTGCTGCGTATGACGGCTTCAAAGTCACCTGTAAATATACTCAAACCCCTGGCCGAGCGCATAGAGAGCACTGGCGCTTCGCCGACTACCTCATCCACCGCAAAACAAAATAAATACAACGATCATGTGTAAGGAAAAGACAACCATGAAAGCAACGACTTCTACTCTCGCCCTTAGTGTGTTTACCTTATTTGCAAGCTGTGTATCGTTGAGCGCACAAGCACAGGATAGCAATCAACCACCGCCGGTGCTGGTACAAATAGATGAAGCCAGAGAGCAAGCGATTTCACAACTTACCTGGGTTCCTGGAACGGTACTTAGCGTTATCGATGCGAACCTAGCCTCTGAGGTAGACGGTCGCATTACTTGGATGGCAGATGTAGGTGATGTGGTAAAAGCGGGGGAGCCTTTAGTTAAAGTCGACGATACTCGCTTAAGTATTACCCGCAATCAAAATGCCTCAAATATTGCCAGATGGCAGTCGCAGGTTGAACTGTTTACCAAACGTCTCGCGAGGTACAAAAACCTTCAGGCCAGTCAAAACACGTCCAGAGGTGAGTTAGAGGAAGTGGAAGCTGACTTAGAAAATGCTAAGCAGGAGTTAGCGCAAGCCAAATTGGATTTAGAATTCACCGAGTATCAGATAGCACAAAGCAGTATTCGTGCTCCCTTTACGGCTTTGGTGGTTGAAAGGCTGCAGTCGCCGGGCGAATACACTGGGGTAGGGCAAACCCTGCTTCGCGTGGTAAACCCTGATAGTGTTGAAGTTCAGGTGCGCGCACCGCTCAACGTATTACCCTATATTGCTAACGGCATGAGCGTAAGCGTTCACAATAACGTGAACCAAGTAGAAGAATCTATTCGTGCCATTGTACCGGTAGGCAACAGTACATCGCGCATGATGGAGCTACGAATTGCCATCAACCCCGGTGACTTTCCTATAGGCAGTGCAGTGCGCGTGGCGTTGCCTAGCAGCGATACTCATGATGGTGTCACCATACCCCGCGATGCACTGGTACTAAGAAAGTCGGGAACCTTTATCTATCAGCTCAATGAAAATAATGAAGCGGAGCAGGTTAAGGTGACAACCGGGGTGGGCATGGGCGATAGAATTGAAGTGTTTGGCGATGTGAACCCGAAGCGCTCGGTCGTGGTGAGAGGAGCTGAACGTCTGCGTGCAGGCCAGAAAGTACGTTACAACAATGAGCGTGAGTCTTTGACAGCGAAGAACTGAGAGAATTGTAACAAATGTAAAAGTGCTATCCATTTAGACTAAAGTTAATGAGAATGTTTCTTATTTGTAATTGTTGATTATCAAATGGAGACATCCTTGAAAAAGTTAGTTTTAGCCAGTGCAGTATGCACGCTATCCAGTCCGGTAGTATTTGCGCAATCCCTAGAAAACCAGAATGAAGAAACCAAGTCTATAGAGCGAGTTGCTGTGGTAGGCGCAGCAACTAACTTGAGCATTACTGCCGAGGATATTGAGCAGTTTCAGGCAAACGATTTAGCTGATGTTTTTAGAGAGTCTCCGTCGGTCAGCGTTGGCGGTTCAGTAGGTGTAGCGCAGAAAATCTTTATCCGTGGACTAGAAGATGCCTACCTGAATGTAACCGTAGATGGCGCGCAACAAACCTCAACCCTATTTCACCACATTGGCCGCGTAACGCTAGATCCCGATCTTTTGAAGCAAATCGATGTGCAGGCTGGTGCAGGTGAAGCAACCAGTGGCCCAGGTGCCATTGGTGGTTCAATCCGCTTTAAAACCAAAGATGCGCAAGATTTATTGAGAGGCGACGAACAATTTGGTGGTCGAGTAAAAGCGAGTTATTTCTCAAACGAAGGCACCCGATATAGCGGCAGCCTTTATGGAAAGCTAAGTGATTCATGGGGCTTGCTAGGTTATTACAGCACGGTTGACAGAGATAACTTTGAAGATGGCGACGGCAACGAAGTGCTGGGTACTGCCGCAGATCAAGATCTCATGTTCCTTAAAGCCAGTGGTTACATTGCGGATAATCAATACCTTTCAATAAGTGCAGAGCAGCGCGATGAAGAAGGTGAGTTTTCGGCAAGACCTAACTGGGTAGTACTAGAAGGTGCTCCACTTTATCCTAGTGAAGCAGAGCGTGATACCTACGTAGCGAACTACCGCTTTGACCACAGCGCATTGGTTTTCTTAGAAGCCACTGCATACCAAACATCATCATCGTTCCGCGGCGGCCGTTTCGATTTCTTGTCTGATATCGATACCTATGGTTTTGATATTAGAAACACCACCGACATTTCAAACCACGTATTCACCTACGGTATCGACTATCGTAAAGATGAGGTAGAAAGTGGCCCTGGCGTAGGTCCTGTGCAGAACGCAGAAGAAGGCAGCGTAATGGGTATTTACGCGCAAGCTCATAGCAATATCACACCAGAGTTGCTGTTGAGCTACGGTGTTCGTTATGACGACTTTGATTTTCAGCAACAAATCTTGATCGATGACTATTACGGCACACCCGTTACCGATGAGCCATCTGGACTAGACGACAATGAACTTAGCTTTAACGTCGGTCTTGAGTATCAGCTTACCGAAGCTTGGACCCTTGGTCTTGGTTACGCAGAAGCGGCGCGCGGTAAGCAAATTGGTGATGGTTTCACGCTTGACGAATACTTATATGATGGTGAGGACGTTCCCGTTGTAGCCAGTGACGTGGTGCCTGAAACTGTCACTAATATTGAAGCGTCAATCGAATACAGCGCGAATAACCTTAATGCACGCCTTAGCGCCTATGAATCTACTATTGATGATGTGCTATTTAGCGGTTATCAAGGAAACTCGGTATTTAATAATATCGGCGACCTAGAATCATCTGGCGTAGAGTTTAACCTTGCGTATCGCTGGGACTCTGTTGACGTGTACTTTGGGTTTTCAAGCGTAGATGTTGAATTGATGCCTCGTGAAGATCTGTACAGCGTACCCTATAACAGCATCGATATTAACGGATACGAGTTTGTTGGCTTAGGTAATAGTCGCGGTGATACGTGGGTACTTGGTGCAGATTACACGGTTACTGCTGACATTAGTGTTGGCTTTAACATCACTATGGTTGACGACATCAACATAGATACACTACATCAGGCCTTGGAAAACGGTTGGACCGACTCGCTTTATTCACTTAACAAAGCAGACTATACCCTAGTGGATATTTATGGCGAGTGGGAAGTCACAAACGACCTTCGCTTAAATCTGGTGGTAACGAACTTGTTTGATGAAGCGTATATCGACCATTCAAGTGTGGGTGACTACAGCGAAGTATTCCCAAGCGTTATTGGTCCGCAAGAAGCTGGACGAGATATTCGTTTGTCTGTGACTTACGATTTCTAAGCAACGCCTTTAGATGAACTTTTCCACGTTTAAAAGGTGGGTCTTTTGGGCCCACCTCTTTGCTGGCTTATTGGCCAGCATTGTCGTTTTCATTATGGCTTTTACCGGTGTATTACTCACTTACGAGCGCCAGTTCAAAGAGCTAAGTGAAATGGCTTATGCACAAACGATTGATATCGAAAAGTCGGTAATCTCGACTGAGCGGGTTGTATCACTACTTCGTGAAAAGCATCCTAACGAAGCGCATATTTTTGTTCGATGGGTCAATAGCGAGGGAGCGGCAATTCCCGCATGGGCCGGCGAACACAGCTATCTTATTCACCCCTATACCGGAGATATATTAAGAGAAGGAGAAGGGGTCGTTGAAGAAGCGTTTCATGTCATAACTGACCTGCATCGATATCTTTTAATGGAAGGGGATTACCAATTAATTGGCAAAACCATAACGGCTTATAGCAATCTTATTTTTATTTTTTTGCTGTTATCGGGAGTCATCATATGGTTGCCCAAACACATATCGAAAAAATCCTTAAAGCAGCAAATGTGGTTACGGCAAAAGTACACTAATAAACAGCACCGTCGCCGACATTGGCATTTTGTTTTTGGTATGTGGTCACTGCCTTTTTTAGTTGTGATTGGACTAACGGCTACCCTGTTTTATTTTGAGTGGGCAAACAAAGCATTGTATGGAATGTACGGTGAACAAGTCCCTACTCGCGAAAAGAAAGCTATGCCTGAGACGCTAGACGCCGACGTTGTCAGTTACGACACGCTATTTACCAAAGCTCAGCAACACGCCAATGAAAATGGCTATCAGGATTGGTATTCCATGTGGATGGAAATTGGCAAAAGTGAGGGTGCTGCACGGTTTTATATCGATAAAAGTATAGGGCACCGGCAAGAGTTAGCGTATTCACTGTATTTCGACACGGGAACCGGTGACATCACTAGGACACTGTACAAAACCGATTGGCCCAAAGGGAGTCAGGCTTGGGGTACTTCCCGCTTTTTGCACACGGGAGAATACTTTGGCTTTATAGGGCAGACCATTGCAGGGCTGGTAAGCTTGCTTTGCTGTATCTTAGTTTATACTGGCACACTACTTGGAGTGCAGAGACTTCTCAATTTGCGAAAGCAGCATTAAAAGACTTAGGCAGGGTAATGGTAACGACTAGCCCTGTTTGCTTTGTAGTACTAGCGTCTCTATGTAATGCAGCGTCTTTGATTAGTGCAGCGCGATTTATCGCTGATATGTCGCCGCCCACAGCGGCAATTTGACGTTTCGCCAGTGCAAGCCCAAGACCAAAGCCAGAGCGTTTTGCGGCATGTACGTAGTTTTTGGCTGCCCGTGCCTTGTCTACCCTGAAAAAAGGTTCGAATATGGCGTCTAGCATTGATTCAGGGACGCCGGTGCCTTCGTCTGTAACCGTGATAACATAGTTATTATTATCGCTGGTCAGCGTTAAACTCACTTTGCTTTGCTCAGGGGTATGACGCAAAGCATTACGAATAATATTTTCTAACGCCTGCCCCAAAGCAAGCTGGCTGCTCTTTTCAATATTCGCGCATTCAGGTGTGTCGACATGCAAGGTTCTATCAGGGTATTCAAACCGCGCATCTTCACAAATAACATTGATAAGTTCTACCAAGTCAAAGTCATCGCTGTTCAATTGTGGCGATTCTGTATTTAGCCATGCAAAGGTTAGGGTATCTTCAACAAGCTCTCTCATCGTACTTGCTTCATAACGCAGGCGTGAAAGTGCTTGTTCACGATTAATGTCTTGCTCTACAAAGTCTATTGCCATATCAATGCGGGCAAGAGGCGTGCGAAGCTCGTGAGAGAGATCAGCAAGCAAACTTCTTTGATTATAAATGAGACTGCTGGTTCTTTGGGCCATCTTGTCGAACGTCTGGGCAAGCCCAGTAAGTTCGTCATTTCGCTTGGGCATTGCAGCCATTGCACGGGCTTCTAAATTGCCATTTGCGAAATCTTTTGTGGCATTTTCTAATTGCTTTAGTGGCGTCATTAGGTGTCGATACAGCATAAAACTCAACAGACTTAATATCACTAGAGGTAATGCGATTTGAAGCGTTAAGCGTGTGGCGAGCAATAACGAACCTGGGCGCATACGCTGTGGAAGTTGAATTAAAAAGTGCGTATTGTCATCGACGAAGGGGACTTCCATCACAGGGTTTTCAGAAAAGTACAAATGTATTTTCCATTCGGGGCTGCGGCCTATTTGAAATCGGTCAACAAACTCATCTAACATTTGGGTGTTAGCGAATGTGGTCATTTGGGAGTTAACTACGGCAAGCCACGTGTCCTCTGTTGTCTTCACTTCTTGCAAAAAAGCAGCTAACGCTTGTTCTCCATCCTCCAGGTAGATTTTCTCCGCTTCTTGACCATAGGAATAAAGGGTTTCTTGATGAGCTTTATCGATAAAACTCATGCTGGTCTCGGTATGATTGGTAAGCCACGCGATGGCCCAAAATAACAGAACAGTACCAACGGCAATAAATGCGCACAGTCGCCATAGCAGTTTATTTTTCACGAAAAGCGATATCCTTGGCCGTGGACAGTGGCAAGGCGTTCAGGGGGCATGCCAGTCTCAACGAGCTTTTTGCGTACTCTAGACAAATGCATATCTAAGCTTCGGTCGTACCTCGAAAAGGGTTTGTTAAGCACGCTGTGATAAAGAAATGCTTTGCTCAACGTTTCCCCTTTGTTATCTACTAACATCCAAAGAAGCTTAAATTGTATTGGCGTGAATTCGAGTAATCTTGAGTGGTATTTGGTAACTTGCTGAATGCGATTTAAATAAAGCACATCAACAATGATTTCCGACTTTTGCGTGCCTGAGTCGTTTAGTGTTTTGCTGCGTCGCAACAGTGCGTCGATGCGAAGCATCATTTCAGTAAAATTGAAGGGCTTGGGTAAGTAGTCATCTGCGCCCTTACGGTAGCCTTCAATCCTTTCTTGCTCGGCACCTGACGCGGTGATCATCATCACCGGTGTTTGCTTTATTTGCCTTAATTGGTTTAACAACGACAAGCCGTTTAAAGAGGGAAGGCGTATGTCGAGTAACACAAGGTCAAAGTTCTCCTCAAGCACAGCTTGTAACCCAGCATTACCGTCACTTTCGTGGCGAGTGTCAAATCCTCGAGACTGCAACAGCTGTGTGATTTGTTCACTTAACGTCGCGTCATCTTCAACAATGAGTATTCGGGTTTTACGCATAATGGCTTCAGGAAAGAATTTTAAACATACTATTAATAATAGTTATCATTTGCAACTAATCGGTTTGTGACGATGAAGGCGGCCGCTAATGCGCGCTTTTATATTGTTACAAATTTACTGTGGTGCTGATGGTTTCTCGCTTTACAATAACGGTTAACCGCTATCTTAGTGCTTGCGCTAAACTGCGGTTCTCTTGATGTCTGCACAATTGAGTAAATAAAGCATAGACGCAGCAGTCAACTAAGCGCTTTGCCTCCTAGGTTGGAGCTACAAGGACACGATCTTAAAAATGGTAATGAGTTTAAAGAAGTTAACGACGTTGTCGGCGTCGCTAGTAGTAGCAGGAAGTGTCGTGACTGGTTGCGCCAGCTCTAATCATGTTACTCAGATAGAAGGTGAAAATGCTGTAATCAAGCACACCAATGAGCCTGGGTATGAGGACAGATTCAGCAATATTTACGACGGTTTTAAAGCATATCCCGTCACGTGCACTAATGATTGCTACCCAGCGTCTGCCGATATTGAATGTGAAAGTGACATGCAAAATTGTCAGTTCGTTGGCAACAACCCGACAGTGAACTCGAACACCGGCTTTAATGTCACCTGGTTAGGGCACGCAAGTTTTTTACTTAACACCGCAAGTGGTGAGCAAATACTTATTGACCCTGTGTTTGGGCAGTTTGATTGGCCCGTTAATTGGGCTTTTCGATTGGCGGAGGGGTTCAGCCGCAACGAACCCGCTGAGGTAGGTGAAGACAAACTCGCACAAACCGATGCTGTGGTTTATTCCCATATTCACTATGATCATTTCAATAAAGCCGATATTGCCGAATTAGGCACAAAGCCCGAATATCTTGTTCCGTTAGGTTTCGCAGAGCACTTCCCTAATAGAGGCTACACCATAAAAGAAATGGCTTGGTATACCAGCAAAAACGTAGGCAAAACCTCTATTCACTTCGTGCCTGCCCATCATTTCAGTAACCGAATTTGGGTGCCTTATTTGTACGAGGACGACAATGCGACACTGTGGGGTGGTTGGGTATTTGAGAGTGAAGGCAAAACATTGTTCTTTGCGGGGGATACGGGATATTCACCGCACTTCAAGGATATTAAAGCGCGCTTTGGTGAAATAGATGTTTGCCTGTTACCTATAGCGTCTTATTTCAGCGAAACCTCACCTAAATGGTATCGCAAGGTACATACTACGCCAGAAGATGCCATTGTTGCGGCCCAAGACCTAGGCTGTAAAGCCGTAGTGCCTTGGGGCTATGGAAATGCCAGCTGGATGATGGGTGACAAGACGTCACATTCTGCGCTATTTCGTCTTATGAAAATGAAGAAGCAGCTAAACCCTGCAATGCCTTGGATTATTTTGAATGAAGGTGAGCAGGCGTCTTTTTAATTTAAGCTACGGATAAATGGCCTATTTATCCGCAATCTTATCCGCAATTTTTTGGCATTTTCCGCGCCATTCGTCATCAAGCGCCTCAAGATTCGCTAGCTTTTGGGCCAGGGCTTTGTCTGCTTTGGTATGGGCGCATTGCATTAGGGTGTGAACATTAACGGTATCGTCCTCACGGTGCAGTAGTGTTACTTCGTCGCCAACACTGATGGTTCCGGTTTTAATAACCCGGTAATACCAGCCAGTGATACCTCGTTCTCCGACAAATCTATCTAAATTGGGCACTTCGAAGCGTTGCGAGATTTTATTGCAAGGGGCACGGGGTGCGCTTACTTGCAGTTCTACCTCGCCGAACTTCCATATATCGCCGATATAAACGGTAGCATCGTCCATGCCCTCTACACTGATGTTTTCGCCAATGCTGCCCAGCGAAAAGTCGCCTTCAGGAAAATGCTTTCTTAATGTCAGATAGTTGGTCGGGTTGAACTGATGCAGCACTTTCTCCGGTCCACCGTGAAGCCGTTTGTTGGCCTGTTCGTCTTCATCGGTTCTGTCCATATGCACCGTTAACGCGTCGACGGGGGCTTTAACAATACTGCTTGGTGCCCCACGAGGGCCTAGCGGCTGAGGTTTTCCAGCAAACAGAGCGTTAACAGAAAATGAGGTAGACATGGCATCTCCAAAAAATATTTTTGTGCATTTAAACCTTTCTACTATAGGGTACGACTAACCTTATAACACTAACAAGTGCTAATGCTAATCAGCACCACAAATAACAAAGAGAAAAGAATGGAACACACACAACAACGTGTTGTACACGCCAATGTGGTGTTTGGTAATAAAAGCGAAAATGAGCTGATATCTAAAGCGAAAAAGGGCGATAAGCAGGCGTTTCGGTCCCTTTACGATGAACATATTGGGCGAGTCTACGCGCTTTGTTACCGGCTTACAGGTGAAAAGGGAATGGCAGAAGATGCTTCGCAAGAAGTCTTTATTCAGCTATGGAAAAAATTGGGTAATTTTGATGGGCAAAGCCAATTTTCCACATGGTTACACAGTGTTACGGCAAACATTACCATCTCTTATATGCGCAAGCAGAAAGGGTGGGTGCAGCGCATGTTTAACTTGGAAAACAGCGGCATTAACGAGATGCCGGCTGAAGAAAACAGCACCGATGTGGATTTAGAAGCATTAGTTATTCGCTTACCCGAGCGAGCCAGAATGGTTTTTGTCCTCCATGCAATTGAAGGTTACAGGCATGAAGACATTGCCAGCATGTTGAACATGGCAGTGGGCTCAAGCAAAGCACAATTTTTCCGTGCTAAGCAATTATTGAAAGATTTTATGGGAGTCGATGATGAGTAATTTTGACGACAAGCTTGCTCAGCATATTTCTGGGATATCGAAAGAGAAGCAGCCAGAACGAGATTTGTGGCGAGGTATTGAACTCGGCATAACATCGCAGCAAGGCGACGCTTCACAAGACGACGCTTCATCATCTACGGTTACATCAAAACAGTGGATGGCAATAGCCGCAAGCGTTTGTTTAGTTACTGTATTGTGGTTCGCGGCTCCTTTTGCGTTTAAAGCTGATGAAAATCGAAGCGATGGCTATGCCCTGATTGACGCAATGAGTATGCAGCAACAACAACAAGTGAATAGTCTTCTTGCTAGTTATGAAAGTACAACGGCGCTAACTGAAGATTGGCAAGAGCAATTAAAAGAATTGGACGATGCTGCAGATGTTATTAAAGCGGCATTAAAGGACGATCCAGACAACTCAGCATTAATTAAAATGCTGCATCACGTATATCAACAGCAGATTGCCTTAATTGAGCGAGTGCACGCGCCAAAGTGGCAGCAAATTTAATAAGGGTTTAAAGATGAATATAAATACGAAAAGCACATTTTTGCACACGTTCATGGCACCTTTGGGGGCCAAGGTATTACTTACTACTGCGCTGCTAAGTATCGCTACTGCGGCGTTTGCAGGAGAAAAAGTAGATAAGACCATCGACACATCGTCTTCGCCGAAAGTGGACATTGAACACATCAACGGAAAAGCAGATATCCGAGTTTGGGATAAGTCTCAGGTTCGTGTCACCGGTGAACTGGGCGATCAAACTGAAGAGTTTATCTTTGAAAGACGTGGAGATGTCGTGGTTATACACGTTGAAGTCAAGCGCCACTCAAAGAGCTGGTTTAATAAAGGTAAAGATGGCGACGACCTTGTTATCTATATACCTTCAGCAAGCGACCTTCACTATACCGCGGTCAATGCTGATCTTATTGCAGAAGGTATAACAAAAGCAGTAGATGTTGAGGTGGTAAACGGCGACGTAACCCTTAAAAACATAGGTGAGCGGGTTGAAGTTGAGTCGGTTAATGGCGATATCGTGCTTGAGAATGTGAGAGGCCGTTTAGAGGCGGAAACAGTGAATGGCGAAATTGAAGCGTCACACTCAGGAAACACGCCAGTGAGCTTTGCGTCAGTTAATGGCAAGCTCGACATCACTTCCGATAGCCCAGACGTATCAGTAGAAACCGTCAACGGTCGAATCGATGTGTCTCTTCAAGCGGTAGACGTACTGCAAATCAATACGGTTAATGGAAGGACTTACGCAAGTTTAGGTCTTAATAAGAACGGTAGCGTAAAAGCGAATTCTGTAGGCGGTGCGATGGAATTTGTCTTTCAAGATGGCGTATCGGCACAATTTGATATTGAGACGCACGCTGGCGGCAACATTGTAAACAATATCAGTGATGAAAAGTCGCAAAAGCCTAAGTATGGCCCAGGTAGCTGGCTACGCTTTATCCACAACGGTGGGGCTGCAAATGTAGACATCTCTACGGTACACGGGCGAATTGAAATAGACCAAAAGTGAATAAGCTATAGGCAACACAATTGAAACTTTAGGTTGAAAAAATGAATTTAGTCCACATTTATTAATCAGACATGTGGTGATTAATGAAAAGCTGCGAGTGATCGCAGCTTTTTTTGTTTGGTCGCTAAAAATGTGTAGCTGAGCGTTTGTAAGTAACAAAAGTGCGTTTTAATGGCTCTTAGTTACAAGTTAGCGGACCTGCACGCTTCACCCACATCATCACATGGTTTGTTATTTTTTGATTGGAGGTTAAATTGAGTATTGTTGGACACGTCAAAAGGTTTTGGCGATTTCATAGTCTAATTATTGGTGCGTTTGGAATATGCGCATTTACGCTAGGCTGTGCTGTTCAGGAACCCGCTTATTACGAAGGTACTTGGGTGGTGACTAAGGCCTATAATGTAGGTGTTTCAGCTCACTCATCAATAGAGTCAGAAAAGTTCTTGGGTCGCTCGGTAACCTATGCTTCAGACTCGGCTAAACTCGATCAGGCATTCTGTGAGTCACCGGTGTATTCAACGAAAAATATCAGTAATCAAGATTTTTATGCTGCTTTTAAAGCCTCTCCATCATCGCTCGGCTTTAGCGACGACAAGATTACTGAAGTAAGTTTGTCGTGCCTTGATAATTCAGCAATCATGGGTTCTACACTCATTTTTCAGGAAGGTGGCAGCGCCTACACCTTGGTTGACGGTACGTTTTTAAAGCTGGAGAAAACGCTTTAAACGATGTTGTCTTTTTGCGCTTTCGCAACAAAATGACGACTTCCTTTGTTGAGTGATGGACGTTAAAAGCGCATAATATCCAACTGACTTTTGTGCATTGGAATAGGTTTCACTCGTGGCGTCTGCGTCTAAAAACGATAAGAATGTTGAAAAATTGAAGGTTCCACCTCATAGCATTGAGGCTGAGCAATCTGTTTTGGGCAGCATGCTTATTGACCCTGAAAGCTGGGACAAAGTCGCGGAGCTTGTTACCGATAACGATTTCTACAATCGCTCACACCAAATTATCTTTCGTGCAATCACTCGACTACTAAACAGTAGCCAGCCAATAGATCTTATAACAGTATCAGAAGAGCTGGAAAAGCATGATGAACTGGAAGATGCCGGTGGTTTTGCCTACTTAGGTGAACTTGCCAAAAACACGCCAAGTTCTGCGAACGTTGTGTCTTATGCGCAAATTATCAGTGAGCGCGCGATAACCCGTGAGCTTATTGGAGTGGCGCATGAAATAGCGGAAGTTGGATACAACCCCGAAGGCCGTGACAGTGCAGACATTCTTGACCTGGCCGAAAGTAAAGTATTTGAAATTGCCGAGCGAAGAACTGGTGAAAACGAAGGTCCTCGCGATGTCGAGTCTATCTTAGGGAAGACCATTGACCGTCTAGAAGAATTGGTGAAAACCAATAAAGACGTTACCGGTGTTACTACCGGCTTTACCGACCTAGACAAAATGACCAGTGGTATGCAGCCCTCTGACCTTATTATCGTGGCGGCTCGTCCATCGATGGGTAAGACCACCTTCGCCATGAACTTGATTGAAAACGCCATGATGGCAGAAGATAAACCTGTACTTGTTTTCAGTCTTGAGATGCCCTCAGAACAAATCATGATGCGTATGTTGGCGTCATTAAGCCGCGTTGACCAAACCAAAATTCGTACTGCACAGCTGGATGATGAAGATTGGGCACGTATCTCCAACACCATGGCTATGCTCAAAGACAAAGATTGTTTGTTTGTTGATGATTCATCAGGCCTTACACCAATGGACGTGCGAAGTCGCGCAAGAAAACTCGCTCGCGAACGCGGTGGAATCAGTCTAATCATGGTGGATTATCTTCAGTTGATGCGCGTACCTTCTCTTAGCGACAACCGAACATTGGAAATTGCAGAGATCTCTCGCTCACTGAAAGCATTGGCTAAAGAGCTTGAAGTGCCGGTAGTTGCCCTTTCACAGCTTAACCGTACGCTAGAACAACGCGCCGATAAACGTCCTGTAAACTCTGACCTTCGTGAGTCTGGCTCTATCGAGCAGGATGCCGACCTTATTATGTTTATTTATCGTGATGAGGTTTATCACGAAAACAGTGAGTATAAGGGCATTGCAGAGATTATTATTGGTAAACAGCGTAACGGCCCAATTGGTACCTGTCGACTTACGTTCCAAGGTCAGTTCTCACGGTTTGACAACTATGCAGGCCCTGCCATAGCCGACGAATATTAGCCCCTCTTCTAGCGACAAAAGGCTTCGACCGCGGCCACGGTCTACATTTTAAGGGTTAATAAGTTAAAGTATTTCAGACACAAAAAAGGCGCCGTAAGGCGCCTTTTTCAATTCATATACAATGAATTACTTTTCTTCAGCTACTTTCACTGTGTCTTTAACTGTCACTGAAATGCGACGGTTAACACGGTGTGCTTCAGCATTCTTACCATTGTCTAGAAGCTGAGTTTCGCCGTAACCGATAGTCTCTAAACGAGAACCTTCGATACCGTACATGTCTACCATTACTTCTTTGAAGTTCGCAGCACGACGCTTAGAAAGGTCCATGTTGTAAGCTTCACTACCTGGTGCAGAAGTGTGACCTTCAATTACCGCAGTTGTTGAAGGATACTGCTTCATGAACTCAGCAAATTCAGAGATTTCTGGATCTTTTGGCATTTTAACTACAGCACTTTCGTTGTCGAATAGAACGCGTAGTGTGATTTCTACTGTCTCTTCGTCAAATACTGTACAACCTTTTGCATCAACTTTTACGCCAGCTGGTGTATCAGGGCACATATCTTTGCTGTCTACAACGCCGTCGTTGTCCGAATCTTTAATTGCACAGCCAGTTGCATCTACTTTAGTGCCAGCTGGAGTGTTAGGACACTGGTCAACGTTGTTTAGAACGCCATCGTTATCATCATCGATGCTACAACCATTTGCGTCAACACGAACACCTGCTGGTGTCATTGGGCACTGGTCTTTGCTGTCTACAACGCCATCGTTGTCGCTGTCTTTAGGTGCGGCAGGAGTGCCTTTACCAAATGGGATCGCGATACCAACTTTAACACTGTAGTCATTGTAATCTTCACCGAAGTCGTGATAAGCGGCGATTTCAGTCACAAGTTTAACATCTTCGTGGATGTCCCAGTGTTTACCGATACCGATGTTACCAAGGGTAGTTGATTCGCCTACTGCTTGACGCTTAACACCACCGAATAAGAACCATGCATCATTTGGCATGAAGTATAGTGCGTCAACACCAACCATTTCACCGCTTTCATCACCGCCGCCTGCATAATCAAGGTCTAGGGCTGTAAATTCAACACGTGCTGCCCAGCTTTGAGTAAAACGGAAACCGTATTCAAAAGCTACGCCACGACCATCGTCGTAAAGGCCGCCGTCAGTTAGATCTAACGGACGTGAGTCGTCAGTGTTGTAATACATGCCAGACAAACCAAACCAGTTTTTGTACTCTGGCTCAGAAGAGTCTTGTGCAAATGCATTAGTCGAAGAAATTACAGCAAGAGATAGCGCTGCCATTTTAAAGTGTTGTTTCATAGTCACATCCTGTTTAACGTTGAGTGATTATCGATTTTTGATAATTTTGTGTTGTGCTTAACGTTTAACGCTAGCACAAATTGTGCCATTTATAATATGGGTTAGGCTGCGATCCCTTGTAATGTGGCAATAATTGTTCGTCTTCCACCATGATCTCGGTGTTCGCCGAGCATGATACCCTGCCACGTGCCAAGTGCAAGCTTGCCTTGTTGGACAGGTATAGTAAGTTGACACCCTAGTATACTCGATTTTAAGTGAGCAGGCATATCATCTTTACCTTCATAAGTATGCCTGAAAAAAGAAAGCTCTTCTTTTACACTATGGTTGAAGAACGCTTCCATATCATGCCTCACTGTAGGGTCGGCATTTTCATTGATTGTCAAACTAGCGCTTGTATGCTGAAGCCATAGGTGCAAAAGGCCGACTTCAACATGACGAATACTGGGTATTGCAGATTCCACCTGCTGTGTTATCAGGTGAAATCCTCTCGGGTAGCTGTCGAGTGTAATTTTTTCAGACTGCCAGAAATTATTTGTCAAAACAGATTTCCAAATGCGCTAATCCTTCGTCGCACATGAAAGGAAGAATAATTTTAGCACCATCAACCTGGTGACTAATCGTATGTTGCTTTCCTGATACAACGATGGGTGTTGCCATTCCAAACTCGTAACCCCGTTCAGCAAGGTCTCGTTTTGCGTTACCGCAAATCATGTTGGTAACTTCGCCAACCATGTCGCCTACTTCTGCATCAAGCTTCTCAGGGCGCTCGCCAACCATTCTCTCCATTATGGTCAGGGCCAACGACTCGTCAAAAGTAATAGACATAGAGCCGCGAACGTCAGGGCCCACCATGCCAATTAGCCCCGATACATCGCCTTTGGCGATATCACTTTGTTTGCGCTTGGGCTTGCCCGGGGTCAATTTAGTTTGAGCCATGGTTTCAAGCACGTTCAAAAGACCAGCAATAAACGGGTTCACAAAATCAGCATTCATGTACACTCTCCTGGGCAGCGTGATCTTCCGTTTGTTGACAATCGGCACATAATCCATGGGCCTCTATAGTTTGTTTCGATACTTTGAATCCGTGTTGCTTTGCTTGGCTATCAAGGGTCTCTTGAAGACCTTCAGATTGAATTTCAGCAACATCACCACAGCTGTCACAAATTAGAAACTGAACAGGGTGGTTACAACCAAAATGATAGCAGGCCACAAACGCATTCGTAGACTCTAAACGGTGAATAAACCCAAAATCGAGAAGAAAATCAAGGGCGCGATAGACTGTCGCAGGTTTGGCACTAGACTCTGTTTCTTTTAGTGAGTCGAGTAGTTCATAAGCACCCATAGGGCCGTGCTTTGAAACAAGAATTTCGTACACCTTTTCTCTAAGCGGTGTGAATCTGGCGCCGCGTTGCTCGCAATAAGCCCGTGCCTTATGAATAAGTGTGGTTTTGTTCATTGATGATAACCGTAAACTCGACTTTCATTGTTATATTAAAGCGTCACTTCTGGATCACGTTTTTTAGTGTGTACATGAGCTATTAACTCATCTTCCAAGGCAAAACGCTCTTCTAATGTCTCACCAAGCTTGGCTAGCGCTGAGTCAAATTCAGCTGCCTGCTCGGGCGTTACTGCTTGTGCAAACGTATCATTAAATGCGAGTGCTGCGTCAGTGGTTTTTGTCAATCTGGGGTAAAGTTTATCTCGTAGTGCAAGGCCTTCATTGTCGTTTTCAACCAACATATCGAAAACCTCAAAGTGTCCTACCGACAAATAATCGAGTAATGCGCTGCAAAAGTTGTCTATTTCATCTGGGTCAGGTAAACACTCGCTTCGCTTGTTAATACCTGCTAGTTCACAGAAAGAAACTAACAGTGCCTGTCTGTCCATTAACCAGCGGTCAATAACCTGGCTTTTCCCGCCCCATTTTGATTTAACGCTTTCTAACTGTTGCAACATTTTGATGTGTTACCCGTTTAGCGACAATAAGTTTCAGTATAACACTGTGCACTAGCGACACAAATTTTGCGCGAAAAAGTTCGTTTCAAAATGTATGGTGGCGATCTATACGCTCAGTATTTAGTGTAGTATGAAGCATTAAAGAACAGGAGTGATGTGCAATGATGATAAAGTTGGATGAGGCGAAACTAGCTGCTCAGCAAGCCCTGTGGGTAGTTTTTAGTCGCGGCAAAATTGTAGTACAAGAATCGTCTGAGTCTATCCCCGTTGCTTACCTGAGTGATATTCCATTTTTAGCATCTTATATCGATGAAATTCATCAACTTCCGCCGCTCAATGAGACGGCGCATAGAGATCTGCCCGTATATGTTGTTGATTTGGGCGCTGAGCATGTTGACGAACCCGGTTGGGAACGGGTATCGCTTAGACAGCTTCTTTTTGCCGAATACGATATTGCCTTTTCCGTTATTGGGCGAGCCTGGCAATACATCCACTTCTTGCGTACTCATCAATTTTGCGGGCAATGTGGAGCCAAGACTGAACGCGTAGATTGGGAAATGGCAATGCATTGTCACCGCTGTCAACATCGCAGTTATCCAAGAGTGTCTCCCTGTATCATTGTTTCTATACACGACAACGAAAAAATATTGTTGGCCAAAGGCGTTCGCCACCGAGAATCCAATATGTATTCAACCCTTGCAGGCTTCGTAGAAAGTGGTGAAAGTCTGGAGCAAGCGGTCCACAGAGAAGTTTTCGAAGAAGTTGGCGTTAAGGTTAAAAACTTGCGCTATTACAATAGTCAGCCATGGCCATTTCCACATTCCTTAATGGTCGGGTTTGTTGCCGAGTATGACGAAGGGGAAATTCGTTGTCAGGAGAACGAGATAGATGATGCGCAATGGTTTGATATAGATGCGCTGCCGACTATTCCACCGAAAGTGTCTATTGCGGGACAATTAATTGCTGAAACGGTGTCTCTGATCGGCGACAAATAAAAAACCCTGCCGAAGCAGGGTTTCAATAAGTTTAGCACGGTCCCATGTAGGGCTTCTTTTCTTTAACGGTTATAGTAATAGCAAACACTCACTTTAAGTGCAAGCGTCTTTTTAAAGTAATGTTCAAGTATTGTTTGTCTTTAATAATCGACACTACACCGATTTGTCGTTAAAACATTGATTTTTTAATACAGGTTTTAGCACACCTTAGTTAAGAATACTGGTATACTTTCGCGCTCAAATATCTTCAGTAATTTAGGTGAGTTATATGTCGCAAAATTTCCCCAGTGTTGATAAGCCCGCGTTAAAGAACGATCGTTACTTACGTGCGTTACTTAAGCAGCCGGTTGATGTCACACCTGTATGGATGATGCGACAAGCCGGGCGCTACCTCCCAGAGTACAAAGCGACTCGTGCAGTAGCAGGCGATTTTATGTCGTTGTGCAAGAATGCAGAACTTGCATGTGAGGTGACGCTACAACCTTTACGTCGTTTTCCTCTCGACGCTGCAATTCTCTTTTCGGATATTTTGACCATTCCAGATGCGATGGGCCTCGGTCTTTACTTTGAAACAGGTGAAGGCCCTCGCTTTAAAAATCCAATCACGTGTAAAGCGGATGTGGATAAAATCGGCCTTCCTGATCCAGAAGGTGAATTACAGTACGTAATGAATGCCGTTCGTACTATTCGCCGTGAGCTTAAAGGTGAAGTGCCATTAATTGGTTTTTCTGGAAGCCCTTGGACACTCGCGACTTACATGATTGAAGGTGGTTCAAGTAAAGCCTTTACCAAAATCAAGAAAATGGCATTTGCTGAGCCAACAACGCTTCATGCGTTACTAGCAAAACTGGCTGATTCTGTTACTGAGTATTTAAATGCTCAAATCGCTGCGGGCGCGCAGTCAGTCATGGTATTTGATACTTGGGGGGGCGTGTTATCTCCTCGTGACTACAAAGAATTCTCGCTTCAGTACATGGAGCGCATTGTAAGTGGGCTGACCCGTGAAAATGAAGGCCGTAAAGTACCTGTTACCTTGTTCACCAAAAACGGTGGCATGTGGCTAGAATCGATTGCGGCGACAGGCTGCGACGCAGTAGGTTTAGACTGGACTATCGACATTAAAGAAGCGCGTGCGCGCATTGGCGATAAAGTTGCACTTCAAGGTAATATGGATCCATCAATGCTGTATGCTCAACCGCAAAGAATTGAGCAAGAAGTGGCGTCCATTCTAGAAGGTTACGGTGAAGGTAGCGGTCACGTATTTAATTTAGGTCACGGTATCCATCTAGACGTACCACCTGAAAATGCAGGTGTGTTCGTTAACGCGGTACATGAACTTAGTAAGCAATATCACAAGTAAGCGACTTCGATAAAGGAAGTAAAATGAAAACGTGGCTTGTGTTGTTGCTGATAGCGTTTGCATTGATAGCAGGGTATAAATTTTCTGGCTATCAACACCAACTCAGTGAATCCAATGCAGAAAAAGAGCGACTAACCAATGTGTTAGCGCGCTCTCGTGCCACCGAAACGAGTGAGCTGAAAGTTATTAAGCCCGCCGCCAAGTTGGTTTCAAATGAAACAGGTGCGGTGCTCTTGGATACAAGCGTTACGAAAAACGGCGAGATGAATGTTGCCCCCGTTGCTGAGAATGTCCAAATCATGGCGCCAGAGGTTTTCTACACGAAAACCGAAGGCTCACTCAATACGTTTTTTGCGCTGCCGCCTAACAACGAGCGCTTTGTTTTAGACTCGGTAAAATGTGAGAACGGACATTGCGAAATAACGGGTGAGTATGACGGTTCTGAAACTGAGCTGTCGCGAGTTATTGAAGCATTGGAACAGGAGCCGTGGTGGGAATTCGGCTCGCCTATCATAACCACGCAAGTGGCACAGCGAGGCCTCAAACTTAACGTTTCTTTCGCCGCATCCCATTCGCCAAATGCTCGTGTGCGTTATCGGAATAGCACTCAGGCCGATTTAAACAGTCAGCTTGCCTCAGCGGGTTAACCCCAAAACGTGTATATCGCCAATTGAATTCGCGGTATGCCTTATTCAAACGTGTACTGGCGTTAGGCGTCTCTTGGTAAACCTTTTTCAATTACGCGAATAAGCCGCGCTTGCTGCCTGTTTTTTGCTTCAGACGCTTGTTGCTTCTCTTGCTGCCGCTTAAGAGCCCAATCAATATGTCTGTCCACCAAGTCACTCACGCTCCCTCGTCTTTCTTTCAAAAGCAGAATGCTTTGTTCATCATACGGAGCGTTTCCTAACGCAACGGCAATATTACGCTGCCACTTCTCAAAGCCAATCCGCCTGATGGGAGAGCCTTCCGTATTGCGCAAGAAGGTTTCTTCAGACCAGCCGAAAAGCGCATTGAGACTTTGGCCGTGTAGCACTTGTCGCGGGTGGAAATCTTCTTCACTGGTAACGTCGGCAAAGCGATTCCAAGGGCAAACAAGTTGGCAATCGTCACAGCCATAAATGCGATTGCCCATCATGGGGCGTAAATCTTCTGGAATATCTTTGTCTGATTCAATGGTGAGATAGGAAATACAGCGACGGGCATCTACTTTATAAGGTGCAACAATTGCATTGGTCGGGCAGATGGTTAGACACGCCGTGCAGGTGCCGCAACCCTCTTCAATTGGTGAGTCAGTGGGTAATGGCAAATTGATGAACAGCTCACCTAAGAAGAACCAAGAGCCGGCTTCTTTGTTGAGTGTCAGGCTGTGTTTCCCCGTCCAGCCAATACCCGCTTTTTCAGCAATAGCGTGTTCCAATACGGGGGCTGAGTCTACAAACGGGCGATATTGGGTATGCGCCAGGGATGCGGTGATTTTCTCACCCAATTGCTTCAGACGTTTGCGCAGCACTTTGTGGTAGTCACGGCCCAATGCATAGCGGCTGATGTATCCTATTTCTGGCTTTTTTAAATGCTTAGCAAACGAGGCGTCAGGAGGTAAGTAGTTCATGCGAACGCTGATAACCCGTAATGTCCCTGGGACCAACTCATCAGGCCGGGCACGCTTCATCCCATGACTCTCCATAAAGGCCATGTCACCGTGATACCCATTGTCTAACCATTCCTGAAGGTGTGCCTCGTGCTGATGTAGATCAATATCGCTGATGCCAACCTGCTGAAAGCCTAGCGCTGTACCCCAAGCCTTGATATTGTTGGTTAATTCAACAAGGTCGATAGAACTAAATTCGGACATGTGCTCATGCTAGATACTCAATTAACGTCAAGTTTATCATACAAATTATTTCGGGCCGATCAGGTTAGGGAAAATGAGGGACAAGCCGCCGCGAATTCGGGCTGCGATATGTTCACGTTGATGCAACGAGCTGGTGATGTGGTGTTTAAGCAGTGTCTTGAGCTTATGCCAAACTCAGACGTTTACTTAGTGCTGGTGGGCCAAGGTAACAATGCGGGTGACGGCTACATTGCAGCAATAAACGCAAAACTTGCGGGTAAACAAGTGCATTTATGTGCGGTTGAGCCTGAACGTACGCTGGATGGTGATGCTGGCAAAGCACAGCAGCGCTGGCTCGATTCAGGAGGCAGTATCAATGGGTTTGACGCTGCGCTCCTCGAGAAGTCTGACGTAGTGATAGATGCGCTTCTTGGTACAGGTATTAATAGCTATATTCGCAATGAGTTTGCAGACATCATTGATGCGGTGAATGCGTCATCAACACCGGTTGTAAGCGTTGATGTGCCGTCAGGGCTTGATGCAAATACAGGACAGAGCCTGGGGCGATGTGTTCAGGCTGATATCACCGTTACTTTTGTGGGCATTAAGCCGGGGCTTGTTACTGGTGCGGGTAAACAATCGTGCGGTAAGTTAGTGTATGCGGACTTGGGTATCGGCAAAGCGTTCCAAGCATTAGCTAAAGCGAGCGCGACCATGCTAAATATCGACCACTTTAAAGGTATGGGGCCACGGGAGATTAACAGTCATAAAGGGACTTATGGTCGACTGTTGTGCATTGGCGGTAACCGCGGAACAGCAGGTGCCATTCGACTCGCCAGTGAAGCCGCGCTGAGAAGTGGTGCGGGCATGGTACGCGTGTATACCCATGAGTCGTCAGTCGTTCAGGTCAGTGCAGGCAGACCTGAACTCATGGTCACCGACTTTAATTTGGAAGATGCATTAGCTTGGGCAACCTGTGTGGTTATTGGACCGGGTCTTGGGCAAGATGAATGGGCAGAAAGCGCATTTGAAACCACCATGAAGCACTGTCAAAGCCAAAATAAGCCTGTGGTCATTGATGCTGACGCGCTAAATCTGTTGTGTCAGCAGTCAACCGCGTACACCTTGTCTGACAGTATTTTAACCCCTCACGCGGGCGAAGCTGCGCGCTTACTCGGTGTTTCTATTGATGATGTAGAAAGCGACCGTTTTAACTACGCAAGGCAGTGCTCACAGCGATACCATGCGGTCTGTGTACTAAAAGGGGCGGGCACGCTTATCGACAATGAAAAGAAAACCTGGGTTTGCCGTCACGGTAATCCAGGTATGGCTACCGCAGGAAGCGGTGATGTATTAAGCGGAATATTGGGCGCGTTGCTCGCGCAAGGCGTAGAAACAGATATTGCAGCGAAATATGGTGTAGTGCTTCATGCTAAGGCTGGCGATGATATTGCCCAACTGTATGGTCAACGTGGTATGATAGCGAGCGATTTGTTTGACGCAGTACGTGCGCTTATAAACCACTAGTTAGCGTGGTTTTGTCTTGAACGGGCAGGCATCTACTGTGTTATTCGGCTTTCTATTACTGTGGAATATTGTTGATGTCTTACCCGCATACCTCTTTTTTTGCTAATGAAGTAGATGATACTGCGCAGCTTGCCAGAGATTTAGCGCAGGCTGTTTCGAGTCAACTCCCTACCGATGCTGTTATTTATTTAAACGGCGACTTAGGTGCAGGGAAAACGACATTTAGCCGATATTTCATTCAATCTTTAGGTCATTCAGGTAGCGTTAAAAGTCCAACCTATACATTGGTTGAACCTTATGAGTTGGACGGCGTCAATATCTATCACTTCGACCTGTATCGCTTAGCCGACCCAGAAGAGTTAGAGTTCATGGGAATTCGCGATTACTTTGGTTCGGGCGCTATCGCGCTTATTGAATGGTCGGAAAAAGGGGGCGAATACTTGGCATCCCCAGACTTAGTGATTAGTATAAATATTACGCCATCGGGTAGGCAGTTTAATTTGGAAGCAAAAAGTGCCCACGGTGCGAAATTGCTTCAGCAATGCAAGCGCGTTTAGCGCAAATGCGAAATGAAAGAAAAACTGAATAAATAGCCGCTCCGGAGTTGACGAGAGCAGCATAACAATAACAGAAAGGCTAATTATGGTGCGCAGTATAGTTTCGGTATTATTATTGTGTTTCGTCGTGCAATTCGCACACGGTGCGCAAAATAACATCGACGGGGTTAGGATATGGCCGTCGCCGGACAATACGCGCGTTGTTTTCGATATGAAATCAGCGCCAGAGTTCACCTATTTTACACTTAAAAATCCGCTTCGGCTTGTCATCGATCTTAACAACACCAGCGACACCGCTAAGCTTTCTGGCATTGAAAACAGCGGTGATTTGATTAAAAAGCTGCGCTACTCCACACCGAAAAACAAATCATCTGCCAGAGTGGTTGTTGAGCTCAATAGAAATACAAAGCCTTCGTTATTTGCAGTAACCCCCGATGGTGCTTACGGACACAGGCTGGTTGTCGATTTACCAGATAGCCCGCCGAAGCCGTCGCCAACGTTATCAGCGTCGGCATCAACTGGCTCTGTCGTTATTGATGATTCTACCAGTGCCCGAGACCGAGACATTATCGTCGCCATCGACGCCGGGCATGGTGGACATGACCCAGGTTCAATCGGTCCGGCTGGTACCTATGAAAAGCACATCACCCTGAGTATCGCCAAAAAACTGGAAGACATGATAAACCGGGAGCGAGGTATGCGCGCCATCATGACTCGTGGCGATGATTATTATGTTTCTCCTAATCGACGTCCTGAAATTGCGCGCGAGAAAAAAGCCGATTTGCTTATTTCCATCCACGCCGATGCGTTTAGTCAGCCTCAACCGCGAGGTGGTTCGGTGTGGGTACTATCCATGCGAAGAGCAGACACTGAATTAGGCCGCTGGCTAGAGAA
Source organism: Alteromonas sp. DY56-G5 (assembly GCF_041414725.1). Lineage (NCBI taxonomy): Bacteria > Pseudomonadati > Pseudomonadota > Gammaproteobacteria > Alteromonadales > Alteromonadaceae > Alteromonas > Alteromonas sp. DY56-G5. The sequence continues at coordinate 196,628 of NZ_JANHZQ010000001.1, forward strand.
ATCTGAACGTCACTCTGAATTACTCGGTGGTGCAGCTGAAGTGATCAATGATAAATCAAGCGAGCGATATCTTACTGAAACCATACTGGGTTTATCGATGGATCACAGCATGGCGACCAGCCACGATTTAGGTAATAAAGTGGTAGAAGAGCTAAAGCAGGTGACCAGTCTGCATAAAAGAAAACCACAAGCCGCCAGTTTTGCAGTTTTGACCGCGCCTGACATCCCCTCTATTTTGGTTGAAGTAGGCTTCATTTCTAATCCGCAAGAAGAGAAGAATCTGAACTGGTCTAAACATCGCGAACGCTTAGCGAATGCCATGTTTAATGCGACTAAGCGTTACTTCAAGCAAGTTCCCCCTGATGGTACACTGTGGGCACAAGAAAGGGCGAATAACCGAACGCACAAAGTAAGAAGCGGCGAGTCGCTCTCGTTATTAGCACAGCGTTACAATGTAAAAGTAAGCAGTATCAAAGCAGCGAATGATCTTTCAAGTGATGTTGTACGAGTAGGCCAGGTACTAAATATTCCGAGAACATAAACCAAAGTTTTGTTCCATAGGCTTTTTCAGCACTTGTTGCACTTACATGTCGTATCGCCACAAATCCATATAGTTAATTTCATAGGGTAGTCCTTTGCCTATACAGCTTTTATCTCCCCAACTTGCAAACCAGATTGCCGCTGGTGAAGTGGTTGAGCGCCCCGCGTCTGTGGTTAAAGAATTACTAGAAAACAGCCTTGATGCTGGTGCCACCAAAATAGAAGTCGATATTGAAAAAGGTGGCCACAAACGCATTCGAATAAAAGACAATGGGTCAGGCATTGTCAAAAGTGAACTGCAGCTGGCATTGAGTCGCCATGCAACCAGCAAAATTACCACTCTGGATGACTTAGAACAAATTCTCTCTCTTGGCTTTCGTGGCGAAGCGCTGGCCAGTATTAGCTCGGTAAGCCGGTTAACACTGACATCGCGCACTGAGTCTCAAGGTGAGGCGTGGCAGGCCTATTGTGAGGGTAGGGAAATGGCGGTAAATATCCAGCCAGCGGCCCACCCTGTTGGCACCACAATTGACGTGGCAGATCTGTTTTACAACACGCCAGCAAGACGTAAGTTTTTACGCACCGAAAAAACCGAATTTCAGCATATTGAAGAAGTCATAAAACGCATAGCACTGAGCTATCCCAAGGTTTCATTTGTTTTGAAACACAACGATAAAGTAGCAAAGCGCTTTATCGCCGACAAAGCAGGCAGTTTAGCCACCCGAATTGGCGCTGTGGTTGGACAAAAGTTTGTTCAAAACGCCGTACATATTAGTACTGAGTATGAAGGTCTTCACATTGATGCTTGGCTAGGGAATGAGGCCATGCTTCGCAGCAGTAATGATTGCCAGTTCAGTTTTGTTAACGGCAGAGGCATGCGAGATAAGCTTATTATGCACGCTATTCGCCAAGCGTACGAAAGCGTTTGGGGTGTGGTGGAGCAACCAAGCTTTGTGGTGTACTTAACGGTTAACCCTAAAGATGTGGATGTAAATGTTCATCCCGCCAAGCATGAGGTGAGGTTTCAACAAGGCAGATTGGTGCACGACTTTATCTGTAAAACCGTAAGTGATGCACTGCACGCCATGACCGACGAACAGCCTTTATCAGGAATGGACGCAAACCGTCCTTCGGGCTCAGATTTCATGTCTTCTCAGGTAGAACACGATTACATTAGGCCTTTACAGAATCAAACGTCGGATAATGCACAGGCGTTCAACGAGTCTTCTCGTTACTCGACGGGGGGAGTCTCGCAAGGCGCGCCACAGTCTTTTGGTCAATTTACAGGCAGTCCAAGAAATACATCCTCGGGGAGTGCCAGTGGTGGACGAAGTGGTGGCACTGCACATAAGCAAAGTCGAGGGCCAAGCGCGGCATATCAGTCAAATTACAATGCGTTAATGACGCCAAATAGCGACATTATTAACAACAATGCAGACCCGATGCTCGTTGCAGAGCACGTTAATCTAACTTCCCAGTGTAGAATTTACCCAAAATCAGAAAAAATTTACCTTCTTTGTGCAACTAAAGTTGCAAGTATCTGGTTAAGCGAACTATTTTTAAAAGCGCAGCATGGACAACCGTTGTTAATGCCCGTTGCTGTTTCGCTCAATAATGTAAATGAGCAACTAATTACTTTGCTAAACGACGCGCATTTTGAAGTGAATAAAGTGGCTGGCAAATATCGGCTGCAACAGGTGCCGGCCGGCACCAGGCACTTACCGTGGCTCAAGTGGTTTGAATACTTCTTATTAGTTGAACTAAATGATGAAGTAAATTCACTTGATGATGCCGTAAAATCATTGGTTTTGCCTGAACATGTTTTAGATGAAGAGACATCAAATGCGCTGTGGTACTGGTTGGATCAGCAGAGCGAAGTGAAACAATGGGAAATTATTGAGCAATTTGCTAAAGTGCGCCCCTTAAATTCAGTGCTAGATGTATGGGGAGAATAAGGTGTCCAATGGCATAAATTCTGCATTGCCAGTAATAGCAATTATGGGCCCCACGGCATCAGGCAAGACAGGCTTGGCGCTTGATATAGCGGCCAAGGTTGAAAGCGAAGTAATTAGTGTTGATTCAGCCCTTGTATATAAAGGTATGGACATCGGCACTGCGAAGCCAACGCAGGAAGAGCAAGCAGGTGTAGTACATCATCTAATTGATATTATCGACCCTGCACAAAGCTATTCGGTGTCGCAATTTGTAAACGACACTAATGCGCTAATTGGCGATATTTTAGCGCGTGGCAAGGTGCCAATTTTGGCTGGAGGTACAATGATGTACTTTAATGCCTTGATAAATGGAATTTCGCCACTACCTAAGTCAGATGAAAAGATACGAGACGAAATAACACAGCAGGCACAACGCTTGGGTTGGTCTAAATTACACGATGAATTACGTGGTGTAGACCCAATTAGTGGTGAGAGAATTCACCCCAACGACCCACAGCGCATTACCCGTGCGCTGGAAGTGTATAGAAGTACCGGCAAGACGTTGACACATTGGCAACAACAAGAGGGTGAAAAGTGCCCTTATAAGATTGCACAATTTGCCATAGCGCCCGCAGACAGGGCAGTGTTGCACGAACGTATAGCGACCCGCTTTGATTTGATGTTGGAGCAAGGGTTTGAGAATGAAGTAGTAAAACTCTACGAACGCAGTGATCTTCATGAAGATTTGCCTTCTATTCGTTCGGTAGGGTACAGACAGATGTGGCAGTACCTAGACGGCCAATTGAGTTACGCAGAAATGCGTGAAAGAGGCATTATCGCTACAAGACAGCTCGCCAAGCGTCAGCTCACGTGGTTACGGGGCTGGGAGCAGGTTACATGGCTAGACACATTTGCTAACGATAATTTGACTAAAATTACAGCGAAAGTCACACTTTAAATGTTTGAGTGTGGTATATATTAGACGTGCAGTGATAGTGAAATTCCTATCACGAATAATAAAAACTAAGGATATCAAATGGCTAAAGGGCAATCTTTACAAGACCCATTCTTGAACGCTTTGCGTAAGGAACGTATTCCAGTATCAATTTATCTGGTAAACGGTATTAAACTTCAGGGACAGGTTGAATCTTTCGACCAGTTCGTAATTTTACTGAAGAACACAGTAAGCCAAATGGTGTATAAGCACGCGATTTCTACTGTTGTTCCAGCACGCGCTATCACAATGCCTAGCGCAGGAGATTCTGAAAATACTAAAGGTGAATAATTTAAAAGGTAACGCGCTTGTTTGACCGTTATGAAGCCGGTGAACAGGCTGTACTTGTTCATGTTAATTTTTCCGACGAGAACAGTAAAGAAGACTTAAGTGAGCTTGAATTGCTTGTGTCTTCAGCAGGGGTTAATGCGGTAGAAGTTATTACGACTTCGCGCAGTGCGCCTCATGCTAAGTTTTTTGTTGGTTCAGGTAAGGCAGAGGAAATAGCAGCGGCAGTGAAAGCACACGATGCCAACGTTGTTATTTTCAACCACGCGCTTTCTCCTTCTCAGGAGCGTAATTTAGAAGCGGTGTGTAAATGCCGGGTGTTAGATAGAACGGGGCTAATTCTTGATATTTTTGCGCAGCGCGCAAGAACACATGAGGGTAAGCTTCAGGTCGAACTAGCCCAGTTGAGGCATATCTCAACTCGTCTCATCAGAGGATGGACCCACCTTGAGCGTCAAAAAGGTGGTATTGGTCTTCGCGGTCCAGGTGAGACACAGCTAGAAACTGACCGTCGACTACTTCGTGGTCGTATTAAAGCCATTCTTCGTCGTTTGGAAAAAGTGCAAAAGCAACGCGAGCAGGGTCGCCGCTCGCGCAAACGCGCTGAAATTCCAACGGTATCCTTAGTTGGCTATACGAATGCGGGAAAATCGACGCTGTTTAACACCATTACCGACTCACACGTTTACGCTGCCGATCAGCTGTTTGCAACGCTAGATCCCACGTTACGCAAAATCGATTTAAAAGACGTAGGGCCGGCTATTTTAGCCGACACGGTAGGTTTTATTCGTCATCTTCCCCACGACCTCGTTGCTGCGTTTAAAGCGACACTTCAAGAGACTCAAGAAGCAGATTTACTGCTCCATGTGGTTGATATTGCTGATGCAAAATATCGCGAAACCATGGATGAAGTTAATGATGTACTTGAAGAAATTGAAGCTGGAGAGATTCAACAATTACTAATCTGTAATAAGATTGATAAACTAGACGACGTTCAACCGCGTATAGAAAGAAACGACGAAGGCGTGCCTGTCAGAGTGTGGCTATCTGCACAAACAGGCGAAGGAACGGAATTATTGAGCCAAGCTTTAACCGAATGTTTAGGTAAAAGTATGGTGAATTACACATTAAAGATTCCGCCTGCACAAAGTCGATTGCGCGGCGTGTTGTACGAACTAAACTGTATTGCTAGTGAAGAATACGACAGTCAGGGAGACTGGGTAGTTGATGTAAGAATGCCCGCCGCTGACTGGAACAGACTTGAAAAACGTCTGGAAAACGGAATATCAGAGTATGTTGTGCGACATTAGTCAGTGCTAGTCACTGCATTGAGCATGCGAAATTCAAAAATATAACAGTAATCTATGGAGTATCAGCATGGCTTGGAATGAGCCGGGTGGCAATAATAACGACCCGTGGAAGAATCGCGGTGGGAAAGAGCAAGGTCCCCCAGATTTGGACGATGTTTTTAAGAACTTATTTGGTAAGTTTGGAAAGTCAGGTGGCAACGGTGGTGGCTCAGGCAAAAGCCTAGGTGGCATCGGCGCTGGTATTCTTGTAGGTTTACTTGTCGTAATTTGGTTCATTAGTGGTTTTTACACTATTCGTGAAGCAGAGCGTGGCGTAGTGCTTCGCTTCGGTGAGTATCACGAGCAGGTTGAGCCGGGTCTTCGTTGGGCGCCAACGTTTATTGACTCAGTAATCCCAGTTGATGTTCAGTCAATTCGAGACCAGTCATCTTCAGGCTCTATGCTCACAGAAGACGAAAACGTGGTAAGCGTTCAAATGGAAATGCAATTTCGCGTTGTAGACCCATATCGTTGGACGTTTGCCGTTGAAAGCCCTGAGCAGAGTTTAAGTCAGTCTCTTGATAGCGCTATTCGCTACGTAGTTGGCCACTCTAAAATGGACGACGTACTTACCGACGGCCGTGAAGTAACGCGTCAGCGTGTATGGGAAGAGCTTCAAGCGATCATTGAACCCTACAACATGGGTGTTTCCATTATCGATATGAACTTCCGTGATGCCCGCCCACCAGAGCAAGTTAAAGATGCTTTTGATGATGCGATTGCTGCACAGGAAGATGAACAACGTTTTATTCGTGAAGCTGAAGCTTATGCGAGAGAGATTGAGCCACGTGCACGTGGTCAAGTAAATCGTATGAATGAAGAAGCGCAAGCCTATAAAGAGCGTGTAACGTTGGAAGCGCAGGGTGAAGTGGCACGTTTTGAAGAGCTGCTTCCACAATATGAGCGCGCACCTCAGGTTACTCGCGAACGTATCTATCTTGAAACCATGGAAGAAGTGTTGGGTAACACCAGCAAAATTATGGTTGATAGCAAAGGCGGAAACAACATGATGTATCTGCCTCTGGATAAAATTATGGAGCGTCAGCAGTCGTCGTCTAACGATCGCTCACGCAACACGCTAGAAAGCTTACAAACACCTGTAACTGATACCTCAGGCAGAAGCCGTAATTCGTCGCCAACCTCTGGTTTGCGCGGTGACAGCTACAGAGAAGGGAGATAAGCATAATGAAGAATTTATTAATCGCAGCATTCGTTCTTCTTGTTTTGCTTGCATCAGGTTCTCTGTTTGCAGTTAAAGAGGGTGAGCGTGCCATTGTTATTCAATTTGGTAAGGTTCAGCGCGATGACGCGACCGGTGAAACTCGGGTTTTTGAGCCAGGATTACACTTTAAACTTCCGTTTATTGACTCGGTACGCCATCTAGATGCGCGTATTCAAACGTTGGATGGAACGCCTGATCGCTTTGTAACAAGCGAGAAGAAAGACCTGATTGTTGACTCTTATGTTAAGTGGCGCATAGAAGACTTTGCACGTTACTACCTATCAACGGGTGGCAACAAGCTGCAAGCAGAAGCGCTACTGAAGCAAAAAGTAAACAACGGCCTACGTTCTGAGTTTGGTACTCGTACTATTGCACAAATCGTTTCTGGTGAGCGTTCAGCGCTTATGAACCAGGCAATGGAACAAGCTTCTACATCGTCTGATGAGCTTGGTATTGAAATTGTAGACGTACGCGTTAAGCAGATTAACTTACCCACTGAAGTGAGCAACTCGATCTTCCAGCGTATGCGCGCAGAGCGTGCCGCCGTAGCTCGTGAGCATCGTTCAGAAGGTCAAGAGCAAGCCGAAGTCATTAAGGCAAACATTGATGCGAAGGTAACGGTAATGCTTGCTGATGCTGAGCGTAATGCACGTCAACTTCGCGGTGAAGGTGATGCGATTGCGGCACAAATTTACGCTGACGCTTACTCAAAGAACGCTGATTTTTACAGCTTCCTGCGCAGTATGGACGCGTATAAGCAAAGCTTTAACAGCAAACAAGATGTCATGGTTATTGCACCAGACAGCGACTTCTTCAAGTATATGAACAAGTCAAACGGTAACTAAATAGCCGTAATTTGAAGCTTTAAAAACCAGTCTTTTTAGACTGGTTTTTTTACGCCTTTTGAAAGGCTAACGGTATGATATAGCGAGTTATATTTAATCTGTGTAGCCGGGCAATTTAGGAAAATGTACACTGACTTAACCCTTCATTTACCCTATCTACTGCCAAAATTTTACTAAATCGGGTAAAATACCGTCTGAATACTATTAAAACACGTCACTATTTATGTACAAGGTTGATGCCTTCCCAGCATTAACCTTGGTGTGGTAGACGTCAATAAACGACAGAGGGAAGATTTTGACAACGGAAAATACAAATACAGTGTCTGCCGATGATAGGGGCGGACAAGGTGGGTTATTCTCGCGATTTCTCACCACGGTGGAATGGTTAGGAAACCTGCTCCCACATCCAGTAACGCTGTTCGCTCTGCTTTCACTTTTCATTGTGTTACTTAGTGGGATACTTGGTTACTTTGACATTGCTGTAGCTGACCCTCGCCCAATAGGTGCAAAGGGGCGTGAAGAAGACGGTATGATTGAAGTCATATCGCTGATGAGCGCAGAAGGTTTGCAGCGAATAGTGACAGGCTTGGTTACCAATTTCACAGGCTTTGCGCCACTGGGTACCGTACTTGTTGCGCTTCTTGGTGTATCGGTAGCAGAGCATTCTGGCCTGTTATCAGCAGCAATGCGCGCGTTGGTGATGAATGCCTCTAAACGTGCCGTAACCTTTGCTATCGTCTTCGCAGGTATCATTTCAAATACTGCATCAGAGCTTGGCTACGTGGTACTTATTCCACTGGCAGCGATGATTTTCCACTCGTTAGGTCGTCACCCGTTAGCGGGTCTGGCCGCCGCGTTTGCAGGTGTATCGGCTGGCTATAGCGCCAACCTACTGCTTGGAACTGTCGACCCACTGTTGTCGGGTATCACGGAAGCCGCTGCTCACATGATTGACCCCGACTATATGGTAGGCCCAGAAGTAAACTGGTACTTCATGTTCATCAGTACCTTCGTTGTAGCCACAATGGGCGCGTTGGTCACCGAAAAGGTTGTTGAGCCGAGACTCGGCAAATTTGACCCTGCTGATGCTTCCATAGATTTAGGCAAGCAATCAATGGACGCGCCTACGGATTTAGAAAAGAAAGGCCTGCGTTGGGCAGGTATATCGTTTGTTATTGTTTGCGCGATACTAGCGCTAACGGTAGTGCCAGAAAACGGTATATTGCGTCATCCAGAAACAGGTGAAGTAGCGGGCTCTCCGTTCCTTAAAGGCATTGTTGCATTCATTTTTATCACCTTTGCTATTCCTGGCTTTGTTTACGGTAAAGTTACCAAGTCGATGAAGAACGACAAAGATGTTATTGATGCCATGTCTAAAAGCATGGGGGCAATGGGTCTTTACATTACGCTAGTGTTCTTTGCTGCGCAGTTTGTTGCGTTTTTCAAATGGACAAACCTAGGCACAGTATTAGCCGTTAAAGGTGCTGCGTTGTTACAAGCGGCAGGGTTAGATGGCCCAGCGGTGTTTATTCTGTTCATTTTGATGTGTGGTGTAGTGAACCTGTCGCTAGGGAGTGCATCAGCGCAATGGGCGGTAACAGCACCTATTTTTGTGCCAATGCTCATGCTCATAGGCTACGCGCCTGAAGTGATTCAAGCTGCATACCGTATTGGTGATTCAGTCACAAACGTTATCGCACCTATGATGAGCTATTTCGGACTCATCTTGGCCATGGCTGCAAGGTACAAGAAAGACTTGGGAATGGGCACGCTCATTGCCATGATGCTGCCTTACTCAATGGTGTTTATCGTAGGTTGGACAATTTTGTTCTACATTTGGGTGTTCCTACTCGGTATGCCGGTAGGCCCGGGCGCAGCGACTTACTATCAGCCTTAAATAGATAGCTTTACGGGCTGCCTCACGCATAATGCGGCAGCAAACTAAGAAAGCGGCATGTGTTTTTGAAAAGTATTTTCGAACACCTGTCGCTTTTTTAATGTCCAAAATCTATTAACGCAATCGCACTTTTTTGGCGTTATAGCAGATCATAATCTAAGGTAATTCAGTATAATACGGATATAGCGCAGTACTTCTCGGACTATGAATACATGAAATACAAATCGAACAAAGGTTTTACTCACGGGCAACCAGATAAAATTGGCGTACTGGTAACGAATTTGGGGACACCGGAAGCGCCAACTAAGCAGGCGTTACGCCCTTATTTGAAAGAGTTTCTTTCTGACCCGCGGGTTGTGGAAGTGCCTAAAGCGATTTGGTGGTTTGTATTAAATGGTATTATTCTAAACTTTCGCCCCAAGCGCTCGGCAGAGGCTTATTCCACCGTATGGACGGAAGAAGGCTCTCCACTTATGGCTATTACTAAAGCGCAAGCATCAGCTATTGCTGAACGCTGTAAAGCCCAATATGGCGATGACGTAATTGTCGACTTTGCCATGCGATACGGCAAGCCCGCCATAGGTGATACCATCGAGTCCATGTTGGAAAAAGGCGTACGCAAACTCGTCGTTTTACCGCTTTACCCTCAATACAGCGCGTCGACAACTGGCTCCACATTTGATGCTATCGCTAAGGATTTCACCTCTCGCCGTTGGCTCCCAGAACTTCGCTTCGTGAATCACTATCACGACCGCGATAATTTCATTACCGCGCTGGCGAACAAAGTAAAAGCGCATTGGGAAACCCATGGAAGGGCGGACAAACTTATTTTGTCTTACCACGGTATTCCTAAGCGCTATTTAATGAATGGTGACCCCTATCACTGCGAGTGCCACAAAACGTCGCGCTTGCTTGCCGAGAAACTTGGCCTTTCACATGACGAATATATGACAACCTTCCAATCTCGTTTTGGTCGAGAAGAGTGGTTGAAACCGTATACAGATGAAACGTTAAAGTCTTTACCTGAAAAAGGGGTGAAATCTATTCAGGTTATGTGCCCTGGCTTCTCAGCCGATTGCTTGGAAACTATTGAAGAAATTGGTGAAGAGAATCGCGAGTACTTTATGGAAGCTGGTGGTGAGCGCTATGAATACATCGCGGCACTTAACAGTGACAAAGAACATATAGACGTGCTTTTTGACATAGTGCAAGAAAACCTGCATGGGTGGACAGTACAGTCGGACAACGGTTTGCGCGCAGGCTTAGCAAGAGCGTTAGGCGCTGAAAAGTAGCGTTTGAAAAGCTGACAGTAAACGTTTCGAGGAAAACCAATAGGGAAATCACCCTTGGTGGCGCATTTATTATATTGAAAGGGAGATAAGGTCGTGGAAGGCAAAGCACCAAAGGCACTACTTAAAGCGCAAAAACTGGCGAACTTGCTGGATACTGCTGTAAAGCTCCCTTTTATCCCAATAAGAATAGGCTTGGATTCAATCGTGGGACTTATCCCTGGAGCCGGTGACGCGCTGATGCTCTTCGTTTCACTTCGAATAGTTTGGCTGGGAAAATCATTGGGTATGCCCAAAGCGCTAATAGCTCAAATGGTAAAAAACTCAGCAATCGACTTTGGCTTAGGTTTTATTCCATTTGTTGGCGACATTGTGGATATATTCTATAAAGCCAATCAGAAAAATGTCCGTATTATGGAGCGCTGGTGGATAAGCGAAAATAAACATGAGGTAGATAAAGTAACACAGAAGGCACTATCCGAATGGAGTGCTGAATAACCTAGGTTTAGTTACCCAAATACCTGCGCATTTCCGATAGCTTTTGCCAAGACATTTGTACCAATCATCCCGACTACAGTCACCGGGGTGAGCCAGACACGTTGCTGGGGCAAGATACAGTGTTTGGCAGTGACTACAATGAATATACATTTAGTGTGTCACAAAACGAAGATGGTTCTTTGCTCGCATACAAGCGCATAATAATCAGTGATTAGACTTCCTTTTTCTCTCCTATACACTATTTTTTAACATGCCCGTTAGCAACGGGCATTTTATTACGCACAGTAAACCCATTCGCAGCATTGTTTCGTAGCACAACTAATAAGAACTTTATTTTCTGCTCAAATTACAAGGAGCGTGCAGCATATGAAAGCGTCCGATTTATTTGTTAAAGCGTTAGAAGCAGAAGGCGTGGAATACGTCTTTGGTATCCCAGGTGAAGAAAACCTCGACTTACTTGAGTCGTTGCGCGAGTCCTCTATTAAACTGGTGCTGACTCGTCACGAGCAAGGCGCTGGCTTTATGGCTGCTACTTACGGCAGGCTTACCGGAAAAGTGGGAGTGTGCCTTTCGACCTTAGGACCCGGGGCCACTAATCTAGTTACTCCCGCGGCTTATGCTCAACTTGGCGCTATGCCAATGTTGATGATTACTGGGCAAAAGCCGATCAAAACCAGCAAACAAGGTCGCTTTCAAGTTATCGACATCGTTGACATGATGCGGCCGATCACTAAATTCACCAACCAGATTGTGAGTGGCGATAGAATTCCTTCTACTGTGCGAGAGGCATTTCGTTTAGCCCATGAAGAGCGTCCGGGCGCTGTACACATTGAACTACCAGAAGACATTGCCGCAGAACAAACCAGTGCCCAAATACTAACACCTAGCATGGCCCGTCGACCTATCGCCGAATACAAAGCAATTGCTGCTGCGGTTACTATGATTGAAGAAGCCCAGTCACCTTTGTTATTGATTGGCGCCGGAGCAAACAGAAAGCTAACAGCGAAAATGCTCAGGGAGTTTGTTGATAAAACCTGCATTCCATTTGTTACCACCCAAATGGGTAAAGGGGTACTAAACGAAAGCGATCCGCGTTTCGCAGGGAATACTGCTCTGTCTGACGGTGATTTTGTACACAGGGCAATAGAGCGTGCCGATCTTATTATCAACGTAGGCCACGATGTGGTAGAAAAGCCACCGTTCTTCATGCATCACAACGATAAAAAAGTGATTCATGTCAACTTTGATTCGGCTGCCGTAGACCCTGTTTACTTCCCGCAACTCGAAGTCGTTGGAGATATTGCTAACAGCATCTGGCAAATAAAAGAAGGCATTACTCCCCAAGACAGTTGGAAACTCGACTTCTACAAAGATGTGCATCAAGCCTATGTAGACCACCGTGCTGAAGCAGAAGACGATAATCGATTCCCTATCTTACCAGAACGTCTTGTACGCGATATTCGTAAAGTTATGCCTGATAACGGCATTGTTACGTTAGACAACGGTGTATATAAAATATGGTTTGCCCGAAATTACCCCGCATATCATCCGAATACCCTGCTTTTAGATAACGCACTGGCTTCAATGGGAGCCGGTTTGCCATCAGCTATAGCAGCCAAACTAGTAAAGCCCGATGTCCCTGTGGTAAGCGTATGCGGCGATGGCGGCTTTATGATGAATAGCCAAGAAATTGAGACTGCCGTTAGGCTTAAGCTTGACCTTGTGGTGATCATCTTGCGCGACGATGCGTACGGAATGATCAAGTGGAAACAAGCAAACATGCAGTTCGATGAGTTTGGTTTAGATTATGGCAACCCCAACTTTGTTAAATACGCACAAAGTTACGGCGCACAGGGCTGGAGAGTTGACGATGCGGATGTACTTATTCACTTGGTTGATAAGTGTTTGAACACAAAAGGCGTACATATTATCGATTGTCCAGTTGATTACAGTATGAATGACAAAACACTAAATCATACGATTAAAGAGCTTAGCGCCAAGCTTTAAGCCAAACGTAACAGAAAGGTAAGGAGTAAAAAATGTTGAAGGAAAGCTATCCCTATTATTTAGCGAGTGAGCCACATTATGCCAATACCGACTTGGACGTAACTAATAAATACACCGGAGAGGTAGCAACCAAGGTGGCGATGGCCGATGCGGATACCATCGATAAGGCCATTGCTGCAGCAGAAGAAGCGCAGCCTGCGATGGCCGCAATGGCTCCTTTCGAAAGACAAGCGGTGCTAGAGCACTGTGTGAAGCGCTTTACCGAAAGAGCCGATGAGCTGGCACAAGCGCTTTGTATAGAGGCTGGTAAGCCAATTAAAGACGCTAAGGGCGAAGTCAGCCGCCTTATCGATACCTTCAAAATAGCGGCAGAAGAATCAGTGCGTATTAACGGCGAGGTGGTGAATTTAGAAATCTCGGCGCGCGCCAAAGGTTATCAGGGCATGACCAAGAAGGTCCCTATAGGTCCATGTTCATTTATATCGCCGTTTAATTTTCCTCTGAATTTGGCTGCGCACAAGGTGGCTCCTGCAATCGCAGCAGGCTGTACCTTTGTACTTAAGCCTGCCTCGCGAACCCCTATTGGTGCGCTCATTATTGGTGAGGTATTAGCTGAAACTGACTTACCCAAAGGCGCATTTTCTATTCTACCTTGTAGCCGCGACGGCGCTGACTTATTCACTACTGATGAAAGACTAAAACTGCTTAGCTTCACAGGTTCACCTGATGTGGGCTGGGCGCTTAAAGCAAAAGCAGGAAAGAAGCCGGTGGTATTGGAGCTTGGCGGTAACGCCGCATGCGTAGTTGATGAAGATGCCGATATTGAAGACGCCATCGACCGGGTAATTGTCGGAGCTTATTATCAATCAGGGCAAAGTTGTATAAGTGTTCAGCGCCTTTTAGTGCATAGCAAAATATACGATGAGTTTAAGTCGCGCTATGTGGAAAAAGTGAAAGCGTTAGTGTCTGGCGACCCGTCTAATGAAGACACCTTTATTGGCCCTATGATCTCAGAAGGCGAAGCAGAGCGCCTTCACGGCTGGATTGAAGAAGCAAAAGAGAAAGGTGCCACCATTCTATGCGGCGGAACGCGAGACGGCGCCATGCTTGATGCTACGGTAATGGAAAATGTACCAAAGGATTGTGATGCCAGTGCCGAAGAAGCGTTTGGCCCTCTATCTATTCTGGTGCCATTCGATGACTATGACGAAGCGCTTGAAGAAGTAAACAACAGCCGCTACGGACTTCAAGCAGGTGTGTTTACCCGCGATATATATAAAGCGCACAAAGCATGGGACGTGCTTGACGTTGGTGGTGTGGTCATTGGAGATGTACCTAGCTGGCGGGTGGACAACATGCCCTATGGTGGCGTGAAGGACTCAGGTCTAGGGCGCGAAGGTATTCGCTATGCGATTGAAGATATGTCTGAGACTCGACTTATGGTTATTCGTACTCCTCAGCAGTAAATTGAACTTCACTGCTCAATCAAGCAATGTTCGCGCAATAGTGCGAATATAAGCATTCGAGGGCGAGGCGGCAGGTTTAGATTAATCTGCCGCGTACTCTTCTAGCAGTGAAAGTGGAATAATATCTAACGCTTTTTCATGTGTGGCTTCCAAGCGTACTTTCGGCGCTACACCTGCCCCATAGGCTTGTAGCCAGCGAGCGGCACACAAACACCATCTGTCGCCTGCTAACAGGCCAGGAAATGTCATACTAGGCCACGGCGTGATGAGGTCGTTGCCTTGTCGTAGCGAAAACTGAAGAAATTCGTCAGTAACAACCGCGCATACGCTGTGATTACCCACATCAGCGTCTGGTACATAGCAAAATCCTTCTCGAGTAAATCCAGTATTTCCACAGCATAGCTGGAGTGGGCGTCCATAAACATTTTTTGCGTTCGCCAAAATCAGAACCCTCTTTTACAACGTATGGTTTAATAGGTATGTCTTATTCAAATCGCCAAGTAGCGAATTTAGGATGAATAGAACCTTATCTATCCACCTTATGACCCTGCTCGACAAGGGTCAACAATAAGCGCTACGGTAACTACGTTTTAAGGTAAAAAATCGTGCTCGATAAAAGCAAAAAAACAGGCGACAGTAACTTTTCTGAACAAGAGATTGCGCGCTTCGATGCGCTGGCTGACTCTTGGTGGGACCCAGAAGGCAAATACAAAACCGCGCTGGATTTTAATCGGGCAAGACTAAACGTTATAAAAGCACAAATAGAAAATCATTTCGGTCAGGGCAACTTGCCTCCCGATTATTCCGCCTTATCAGTGATAGATATTGGCAGTGGCGGTGGGCTAATAAGCGAACCGCTAGCAAAATTAGGCGCTCAAGTTACGGGAATAGATGCCAGTGCGGTGAGCGTAGAAGTGGCAAGGCGCCATGCTCAAAATACAGGAGTAAAGGTAGACTATCAGCATAAACTCTCAAGCGAGGTAGTAGAAGAAGGTCGGCAATATGATGTGGTAATTAACGCCGAAGTTGTTGAGCACGTGCCTGACCAGCAGCAGCTTATGCGCGAGTGCGCAAGTTTGGTTAAGCCGGGTGGCCTCCTGATTTTGGCGACGCTGAACCGCACGCTGAAAAGTTATGTTGTTGCCATAGTGGGAGCGGAATACGTAATGCGCTACTTACCAATAGGAACCCATGACTGGAAGAAATTTGTTAAGCCCTGCGAATTAAAACGCTGGATTGGAAATGAGTTTACCCTTAAGTATCAGGTCGGTATGAGGCTAAACCCACTTAAAGGAGAGTGGCTAACCACTTCGAGCCTAGCGGTAAACTACATTCAAGCATATTCCAAACATAAATAAGCGACTATAAGTGTTATTTATGTCCTGTATGTTTAGTGCAAATGGTATGGGTTAACATACTTCATACCTGACGCTATCTTTCTGAATTAACTGACTAATAGTAACTAACTCCGTCGAAAATTTGCCTATACACAGTAAAAGCCTTTATTAAAGATTTCACACAAAGGTTGATCTTTACATGGTGTTTACATAATTATAACAAAGGTCTGACCACAGACCACATATAACCATAATTATGGGACACACTCGATGACACTATATAACCACTTACGCTCTATAAGAATACGCTCTACAAAACCATGGCTCGGTAAATTCGCCGTGTTATTAGCTTTGTTCAGTATGACATTAGGCTTGTCTGGCCAAGCCTACGCTGGCACCTACGCAAAAACCAAGCACCCTATTGTGTTAGTTCACGGTCTGTTTGGGTTCGAAGATATCTTATTTGTTGATTATTTCTATAAGGTACCGCACAAACTTAGCCGAAACGGCGCTGTTGTCTATATCGCAGAGGTCTCACCAGCAAACTCGACCGAAGTCCGCGGTGAACAGTTACTCGATTACATTGATGAAGTTCTGGCGCTATCAGGAGCTGACAAAGTGAATTTAATTGGACACAGTCACGGTGGTCCAACGGCACGTTACGCCGCAAGCGTTGCCCCAGATAAGGTTGCTTCGGTAAGTTCAGTTGCCGGCGTAAACTGGGGAAGCAAAGTGGCAGATGAACTACGAGACGCTTTTTCTGAAGGTTCAGTGGGCGAGGGTGCTGCGGGCGTTGTAGTTAATGCGTTCGCCAATATCATCGAGATTGCCTCTGGGTCAGATCCGCGAGACAAACCTACAGATTCAATCGCTGCGCTTAATTCATTGTCTACGTCTGGCTCTGTTGCTTTCAATCAAAAATATCCAGAAGGGATGCCTACTGCCTACTGCCGCAACGATGGAAAAATGTTGGCTGAAAATGGCGTGTACTATTTCTCGTGGAGCGGAGGCAGAACTTACACCAATGCACTTGATGTAGTTGACCCATTCTTAGCTATTACTGGCACCGCATTCAAAGAGCCAAACGATGGGCTAGTATCGACCTGTAGTTCTCATTTAGGCAAAGTACTTAAAGACAACTATAAAATGAACCACCTTGATGAAGTCAACCAGAGCTTTGGCATAACGCACTGGTTTGAAACCGACCCAGTTGACGTTTTTGTTCGTCAGGCTAACCGACTGAAAGGCTTAGGACTGTAGTGGAGAAGCGTCAATTACGCCGTGTTTTTCCAATACTAGGAGGGCTGCTCGCCCTCTTAGTATTCGGTGCTATTCTTTACAACCAGTTAGCGTCTGAATCCCAAACCTCTAATTCAGAAATTTTCAGTCAACGCTCATCCTTAGGTGAACAAGCGAAAGCCGGAGAATATGAGTTAGAAGGAGGCGGTGCAGTACATCAAGTAACTGATGTAGGTAGTCATCGGGATAGTGACACTGATATTGCAGCTGATCTCATTCCCTTTGAACTCAATTACTCGACCAAAGACGCTTTCGATCGCTTCGTATTTGCACGCACCTCAGAAGTGCCGCAAGCAGTGAAACTTGCCTACACAACCCATGCTCATGAAGTATTCACACTCAGCACGCAAGGTGACGCAATCGACTTATTTGCCCGGTATGTCGATTACAAAGTAGCGCTGTCTTTGGTTGAATTGGACGTCGACCTTGCCAGTCACAGCTTGCAGGATGTGTCGTTTAAGCTAGATGAGCGAGAGGAAATTAGACGAACTTACTTTAATAATACTGAATATCACTATCTGTTTAGTCAAGAAGCGCAGGTAGATGAGGCGGCGCTAGCACGTTTAAGTGTTGCCCAAGAAAACACCTTATCCAGAGACGAAAGAAAGGCCCTTATCGTCGAGTCAATTAAAGCGGGAAACTCCGCCGAACGTGAAGCCTTCCAGCCCACGCTTAATATGCATCGAATAAACGAAATAAAAAACAACCACAGCACTATTAACGATCGCTATAACGCAGTGGCGGCTGAATTTGGTAGCGAAGTTGCAGAACGCTTTTCCAAAACATGGGCACAACAAGCTCAGTGGCAAAACAGAATTGCCGAATACAAAACATTCCGCGATAACTTGGTCCAGCAATCTCTTGATTCAAACGCAATAGAAAAAGCACTGCAAGAGTATCAATCTGCCCATTTTACTGACAATGAAATAAAGCGTCTTAAAGTACTCACAGCGCTGTAGCTGCATCTAGATAGAGCTGGTTCAAGACCTGCAACTGGTTAATTATCTGCGAAAAACACAGAGGTATAACCATAAAGGCGCTGAATAGTATGAGTCATATACAGAGTGATTTGAAAGCGTACTGCACAGTTACTAATCTTGGGTTATTACAATTCCTGACTAATCACCATAAGGCCCGTAATCATCATTATGAAAATCTACGAAACAAAGACTGCGCCCAACCCACGTCGAGTACGAATGTTTTTGGCTGAGAAGGGCATTGACGTTGACTACGTTCAGGTCGACATTCAAAAGGGTGAAAATCTAACTGCGGAAATGCGCGCGAAGAACCCGCTGGGAAAGATACCTATTTTAGAGCTTGATGACGGCACCTGTATTGCCGAAACCGATGCCATTTGTACGTATTTTGAAGCACTGCAGCCAGAGCCACCGCTAATGGGAACAACGCCCGTTGAAAAAGCGACTATTTCTATGTGGCAACGACAAGTAGAGTTCGCGTTTATGATGCAAATTGGTATGTGTTTTCAACATACTACAGGCTACTTTAAAGATCGTATGACGCCGGTTCCTGAATTCGGTAAGGAAGCGGGTATTAATGCGTCGAAATATTTGAACATTTTAGAGCGTCGACTTGGTGTTAAAGAGTTTATTGCTGGTGACACCTTTTCTATTGCTGATATAACCGCGTTATGCGCTATGGATTTCGCCCGTGTGGTAAAAATTCGTATGACTGACGAGCATGTCAATCTGGCGCGCTGGTATGAGGCGGTAAGTAACAGAGAGAGTGCAAAAGCCTAATGATAGATTTATACACCGCAGCCACACCGAACGGTTGGAAAGCGTCGGTAGCGCTTGAAGAAATGGGGCTTGAATACACCGCCCATGCCGTAAACCTGATGAAGGGAGAGCAGAAAACTCCTGAATTTTTGGCAATGAACCCCAATGGCCGCATTCCTGTAATTGTGGATAGAGAAGCCGACGGTCACATCGTGTTTGAGTCTGGCGCTATCATGATTTATCTCGCAGAAAAAAGCGGTATGTTTTTACCCTCCGACGCAAAGCGAAAAAGCCAGGTTTTACAGTGGGTCATGTTTCAGATGGGAGGCATAGGCCCAATGATGGGCCAAGCTAATGTGTTCCACCGCTACCTAGAAGAAAAAATTCCAGTGGCGATAGCACGTTATCAGAACGAAGTACGCCGCCTATTTACTGTGCTTGATGGGAGGCTAGAAAATCGAGAGTATTTGGTCGACGACTACAGTATTGCTGACATGGCGAACTGGTGTTGGGTGCGTACCTATGAATGGTCTGGTGTAAGCATAGAAGGGTTAGACAACTTAACCCGTTGGAAAAACAGTATTGAAGCGAGGCCAGCCGCACGGCGTGGAGTGGAAGTCCCTAATAAAATTGACAGAGAAGCACTGATCAAAGGGGCTAAAAATGTTGTTACGAAATAGCGCTTTTAACTGAGTCGACAAACCGGTTGAGCCATCCCGATGCCATGCTAGGTTTGTAAACAAGTTCGAAGTGCTCCGTATGATAAAAGTCATAACCTAATACATCGACGCTAGTAAGGTTATGGCTTTTTGCTATGAAGTCAGGCACGTAGGCCAAGGCCAGTCCTTGTCGAACAATGGATATCAGCGTGCCAAAATCATTACATCGATAGCGAATTGAGCGGGGCACTTTGTCGTCTCTCCATCCATCAGAACCGATGCCGCGTTTTATTCCACAAAAGGGCGAAACATCAGGGCAGGCGAATGCGTAACCGTACAAACTTTGACTTGTTAATGCGCCGTTCTTTGCTTCAGTTACCGCAGCGTGGTTTTCCGCTGCAGCGACCACATATGTAGACGAACCTAGCGATATATGATGAAGAGAAGGGTCTTTCTCTCGTTCTTCCATCGCAAAAGAGGTGGCAATAGCGAGATCGCTTCCTCCTTTTGACACACTATCCAGCGCTTTACCTTCCCAACAAGCATTAATATTTACGTGAAAGTGAGTTTGTAAAAAAGAGGGCTTGGAAAGCAACGTAGGTAAGTAGTATTGAAGCAATAGCGATGGGCCAGCAACTGTAACGTTGTATACAGCAGTACTTCCTCTAAACTCACTGAGCGCTTGATCGGCTTCGTGCACAATATGAGTGGCATAAAGCAGAAATTTGTTACCCCGTTGGTTGAGTCGAATATGTTTACCTACTCGGTCAAATACTTGCACCTCCAATTTATGCTCTATGCGCTTTACTACTTTAGACAACGCGCCTGTGGTCACTGATAAATGCTGGGACGCCTTGTTCAAGTTCTCATATTGCGCAACAACAATAAATTTTCTTAAGTCTTCAATATCCATAAGTGCATCGCTAAATTGCTTCCAATTGGGAATTAATTGAATCTTAATTGTAGCTTAACTGTATGTGAATTGAATGTCAGTATTGCCACAGTAGCCTTTCAAACATACTTGCCGCCTTATGAAATATCTCTATCTTACTGCTTTATATATATTCGTGACTTTCATTAATACACCCGCCTCCAGTGCGAATGTCGTCGGCCGCGAGTTAGCGCCAGTTGCCACGACACACGCTAATCACGATAAAGTTGGATCTCACGGAATGGTAGTGTTTTCCGATGGTACCGATCTCTACGCTAGTCATCTGCCGCTATACTACTCGCCACACGATTATCAACTTATCTACAAGATAGACAGTTCATATAAAGCGCTAGTTCTTGAGTCTTTAGATCTGGATCACGCTGGCGCTTTTTCTCAGAGCAGCATGGTTACACTGTTGCCGGCTATTTTTGATTTAAATAAGCTCATTAATGGCGAGCAATTTTCTATTCCTGCGGAATTCTTTAAGGGGCACTTTGAACGAGGCGGTAATCAGTGGCTAAGTGAATCGAAACTGACATTCGTTGAGTTGCTGTTTAAACGCCGAGTGTCAAAACAGTATAAACGGCAACTCGCCGATGTAGATGCCCCTAATGATCCGAGCGCTAATTCATGGTCAATCATTGAGCTTGGCGATAGTCAACTGTACGTTCATAGTATTGGTACACGCCCTTCTTATGATGCGTTAATACTCGTAAAAGGATGTAGCGAACCAGCGATAAAACCAACGGAAACGCATGTGCCTAGTGTGGAGCAGCTCAATGCGGCGTTTGCAGTATGCGACTTATACTCACTATTGTATTTCGAAACACAGGACTTTGCGCTGTAAAGCTAGCCACGTCTATTTAGTACTTTTATTGACCAAAAACGTCGCTGATGGCTTTAATATGTTCAGGGCCGATACCACAGCAGCCCCCGATGATGGTTGCGCCAGCAGCCACCCAAGTCTTAACGTATTCAACATAGCGGGCGGGGGTTATATCGTCACGTATTTCGGAAAGTAGCGCGTTGGCCGCGTGTGTACGTTTTCTCTCAGAAAAGCTATTTGCATAAGCGCCAATATTAATCGAAGCATTTAAACTTCGCGTTATTGAAATAGCGTCTTCCATCTCTTCGGGCTGCGAGCAATTGAAAAGTACGCTCTGTACTTCGCTCAATAATGACTCTATCTCACTTAGCAGCTCACCTGAGCGCAATGTCACAGGCTCGTTAGATGTTTCTCGATTACTAACGGAGAATGACAGCCATATAGGCAGTGAAGAGTGCTGTTTTATAAGTGACACCACGGCTTTAGCTTCTTCTACCGAACTTGCAGTTTCAATCAACCAAACATCAACATAGGGCTCCTGGGCTTTAATAAGCGGGGTGAGAATGTCGGCTACACGGCTCGCATCAAATAAATCCGGGCGGTAAGAACCAAAAGCTGGAGGAACGCTACCCGCGACAAATCGCCTCTTGTCACCATCGCTCTTTAGTGCGTTTACTGCACCTCGAGCGAGTTCGGCCGCATTCTGAGCGAGAGTAAAAGCCTGCTCCCTAAATGTATTTTCCCCAATATGAAAAGGTACAAGCGCATAGGCGTTAGTGGTAATAACGCAGGCACCAGCTTCAAGAAAACGTTTGTGCACATCACTTACTAATTCTGGTGTTTGCATTAGTGCCAGTGCTGACCACTCTGGCTGCTTAAAGGGCGCACCTGTCTTTTTCAGCTCTCGCCCCATGCCGCCATCTAAAATTAAAATGTCATGCATTCCTTCTTTCATGCTGCCCAAAGCCAAACCTTTTGAGATGTGAGATGATTAGTAATAATTTGCCTGAAGGGCTAGGTTTGCACTTCCAATGGATTGCGCTTTTCTGCCTACAAGACCTTCGCTTATGTGTACCTGAGCAAGGCCACGCATATCAAGCGTCTCCATCGCGGTTTGCGTATGCGCGACCAATGCGTTTTTGACATCATCAGGAATTGCGCCATCTATGATTACGCCGTCTAGGTCTAACAAGCTCATTGCACATTGAGTCGCAAAGGCCAATCCTCTGGCGGTTTCGCTTAACCAGTCTTCTATTGAGTGCGTGTCACAAGACCAGTGGGATGGCGATTCATAAATATGCTGACCGTTGTGCCCAGCGTCGTTTAGCTTTCTTTCCAGCAAATAAAGTGAAGACTGGGTTATTAGCTGGCTTTGTGTACTGCCATTGTAAAAGGGTAAAGAGCCAATGGCCCCAGCGTTGCCTGTTTTTCCATTAACTAACTGGTTATTGAGTACCAGGCCACCGCCTAAGAATGTGCCAACAAAGATGTAAAGAAAACTATTGTAGTTTTGGGAATTACCGAAAGACATCTCTGCGCTGCACGCTGCTCCAGCATCATTTTTTATAAAAACAGGCAGTGATAATAAATCTTCCAACGCCGCTTGTGGGTTAAACTCTCTCCACTCTTCCAATTCAGTTTTTGGGGCTCCGGCTTCTTCTGCCCAACTCCAAATTTCGAAGGGCATAGCAACGCCTAAACCTCGGATTAGGCGCTGTTGGTCGGTATCCAAATTTTTAATGAGTACATTGAAAGCACGTTTTGCAAAGGTAAGCAGATTGCTTACGGTCGGGTAGGCAAACTTCTCGTGAAGTGTTGCTCTTACATTGCCTTTCAAGTCGAGTAACGTCATATCGAAACTTCGTCGACCTACTTTCAGCCCTATACCAAACGCGCCGTTTTCATTTAGACCAAACGGCACCTTGGGCTGGCCTACTCCGCCTTTGATTGGCTTTAGTCGCCTTACCAGGCCGTCAGCCTCTAGTTTTTTAATGATCACTGTCGCTGATTGTGCAGACAGCCCCGTTAACTGTGCTATTTCAGCTTTAGGCAATGAAGAACGTTGGCGAATTAGGGTAAGGATATCCCGTTCATTCGCTGAGCGGCTATCAAGCAATGTAGGTGCTTTTTGTGATGGCAGGTGAAAGGCCGATTCAGTATTCAATGTATTTACAATCTATCGTTTTAAGAAGCTAGAGTGTAATAACAACCTAGCCGTGTATCAAATTTAAGAAATGGTGTAGGTACTTGTTCAGACATAACTTTATTCGACAGTACTAGGTCAACCCTATCACACCCGTTGATTTTTGCGCAAAAGGTTAAATCAATTAGGTTGATTTAATTGATTCTTTCGACAATACTATGCCCCAATTAATTAACGATTCGTTAACCTTGCGCGAACTGTGCATAGGTAAGCTGCAATTTTTAAATTCTGTTAAGTGAGGCTGGTATGAAGATTTTATGTTTAGGTGAAGTGCTAATTGATATGTTAAGCCAAGGTGCTGCGCCCAAAGATGGCAACATACCAGCAATGAAACCTTTCCAGCCCTACGCGGGTGGTGCACCTGCTAATGTGGCAGTCGCTGTAGCTCAGCTAGGTGGTGAGAGTGCGATGGTCTCGAAAGTAGGTGACGATACTTTTGGCGCGTTTCTTAAAGAAATGCTAGAGCATTACAAAGTAAACACTGACTTCGTGTGGACTACACAAGAAGGTAATACGGCTCTGGCATTTGTAAACTTGGATGCAGACGGCGAACGCTCTTTTGATTTTTATGTTGATAATGCCGCGCATAAACACATTTCAGAGCAAGATTTGTCGACGATAGATTGTGATAAAAATACAGTGCTTCATTTTTGCTCAGGTTCTATTTCAGGCCCTGAACTTATTCCTGGTACCGAGTTTATTCTGAACAAGGCGAAGGAAAACGGCATGATGGTTTGTTTGGATATTAACTATCGCCCAGCGTTTTGGGATGACACAGCGAATGCGCCGTCACGTATAGATGAAGCTGCAAAGAAAGTGTCTGTTTTAAAGGCTAGCCGAGAAGAACTCGCAGAGCTATATGGCGAAGAAAATGCTGATACAAAGGTTCAGCAGTGGTTAGATAGTGGCGTTAAAGTGGTGCTAGTCACCGATGGTGGTGAGCCCATTCACTATATTACCAAGTCCTTCAGCGGCACGTTAGCGTCACCTAAAATGGATGTAAAAGACACGACGGCAGCGGGTGACTCTTTTATTGGTGGCTTCTTATATTTCCTATCTACAAAAGTGAAAAGCGCTGATGACTTCGACGCGTGGGCGGAGAACTTCGAGAATGTAAGCGAAGCTACGGAATTTGCTATCCGCTGTGGTGCTTACACGGTAACGCAGTATGGTGCATTTAGCGCATTGCCAACGCAGGCTAATATCGCTAAATAAGTATCGATTATCTTAAGATAAACAAAAGGGTTCAAAATGAACCCTTTTTTCTTCAATCGCTGCGCACCGGCAAAGGTGGCGTCAGCTGATGTATTGGTTGCTTAGTGCTTATCCGCTCTACTTTGGAACTTGCGTTCCTCGGTGTTTACCTTAATCCATTCGCCAGTGCTGATGTATTCAGGCACCTGTACAACCAGTCCGGTTGAAAGCGTGGCAGGCTTGGTTCGAGACGTAGCAGAGGCGCCTTTAATAGATGGGTCTGTCTCAACAACTTCAAGCTCTACGCTCATTGGCAAATCTAACGCTACTGGCACTTCACTTACGATAACCACCTGAATACCGTCGGTGTCTTCATTAATGAATAGCGCCTCATTTTCAATACTTTCTTTGTTCAAGTGATAAGGCGTGTAGTCTTCCTTATCCATGAAAATGTATTCGTCACCATCAACATAAGAAAACATTGCCGGACGACGAATTAAATCAGCCATATCTAATGTGTCTGAGTCTTTAAATGTTTCGTCGTACTTAGCACCTGTGACGACGTCATACATGCGCATGCGATAAATGCTGCCACCTGCACGACCTTGGGGTACAGAGCGCTCTATATCTCTAACTATGCAGGTCTTACCGTCAAATACCACGGTGTTATTCTTTTTGATTTCACTAGCCTTAGGCATGGCGATTTCCTATTTTTATGTTCTTCAGGCAATCCGCCCGAGGTCATCTGTAAAACTTCATTTTCAGCGATTTTTTCTTACTTAGGAAGTATTTTTACGTGGTTAGTTTTCGATTAACGCTTTAACGTTGGTTAGAGTGTCAGCTTCGGCGGCTGGTTTATCCCAACGAATACGGTGAATGCGAGGAAAGCGCAGCGCTACCCCCGATTTATGTCTTGAAGAAGGATGGACCGCGTCGAAAGCCACTTCTAACACCAGATCTTTCTTTACCTCCCGCACAGGACCAAAGCGTCCCACTGCATTGCGCCGTACCCAGTTGTCTAGCTTCTTAAGTTCTTCGTCGGTAAATCCAGAATATGCTTTTCCTATTGGCAGAAGTTGGTCGTCTTCCCATGCACCGAACGTGTAATCGGAATAGAAGCTCGATCGTTTCCCGTGCCCTCGCTGTGCGTACATCATTACCGCATCAACCACCAGCGGGTCGCGCTTCCACTTGAACCATTCCCCTTTGGGACGGCCGGGGATGTACTCGCTATCTAAGCGCTTTATCATCAACCCTTCCACCGCGCGATTTTGACAAACGCGGGCATGAAGTTCACGAAGGCTTTTAGGAGAGCTCGCAGAAAGGGTTTCCGATAAAAACAAGCGCTCGCTTTTGTTATGGTTAAACCATTCGTGGAGCGCCTGGCGACGTTCCTTCAACGTTTTCTCAGTTAAATCTTTGCCATCTAGCACCAAGGCATCGTAGACAATAAGTCCAACAGGTGAAGACGCTTGCAGTGCTTTACTTGGCTTTTTCTTGTTGAGGCGTTGCTGAAGTGCATTGAATGTGTCGACATTCGGCTGTGAAGCCATAGCGTCATAAGCGTCGCCTTTTACGTTATGAATAACCAGTAGTTCGCCGTCTAACACCATATTTCCTTTTACCGTTTCAAGTAGGTCGGGAAAAGAATGGCTAATGTCATCTCCTGT
This sequence comes from Alteromonas sp. DY56-G5, assembly GCF_041414725.1. NCBI lineage: Bacteria > Pseudomonadati > Pseudomonadota > Gammaproteobacteria > Alteromonadales > Alteromonadaceae > Alteromonas > Alteromonas sp. DY56-G5. The sequence continues at coordinate 222,812 of NZ_JANHZQ010000001.1, forward strand.
GCGTGAGAAAAGCGCCTTATCCGGCGTCTCTTCATCTATTGTTTGCCCTTTTTTGTTATCGTTCTGGTCTTTTCTTGTGGCGCATTTACTGGCAATAGGCTCCGATTTAACAGCAAGCTGAACGCGAATACCGTCGTACTTGTTTTCAATTTGCCACGTGTTTTCCGTAAAAGCATCAATATCGCTGTCCTCAATAGGGTGGGAGAGCATCACGGGGTGGAAAGTAACTGCATTTTCAATGTCAGGTTTGTCAGCTTTGCCTTCTAGCCAAGCAAGCATGTCGGTGTAGGGTGGTGTAACCGCGTGCCACAGCGTTTCAATTTCTTTGATATCTTTATTGCCATAATCGGCCAGTATTTGTTTAATGGAGCGAGCCGACACGCCTATGCGCAATCCGCGGGTGCCAAGTTTCAATAAAGCCCAGCGCTGTGCAGGGGTCATTATCGTCAGGTAGTTGGCTAGCGTTTCCGACACCTTCTGTTTACTCACAGACGCAAAGGTTTCTACGACTTCAGTAAGACTTGGAAGATTATCCGTAGGTTCACGGTAAGGCCATAAATGCGCCACGGTTTCGCTAACCTCTCCCACATAATCGTAGCTCATTGCAAAAAGTGCAGAGTCAGTGTGTTCGGTAATGAGCTTTTTCACAGTGTTACGCTTAAAAAAATCGAATCGCAACGTACCGGCCATAGCGGCTATAGCCCAGCCACGATCAGGGTCAGGTGTGTTGGCAATGTAATCAGCAATGAGTTGCGCTTTGGCTTTGTTTCCCGACGTGTAATAAAGTTGCTCAAGCAAATTACTAAATGCTTTCATTAGTCGCCTCCTTGCTCTTCTTCATCGTAGCCGACAAGCGATAATGCCCTAGCTTTGAACCCCATTTTTTCAGCTTGATACATTAACGCGTCCTCTCTACCATGGGTCACCCATACTTCTTTGGGATTCACTTCTTCAATGGTTTGTAATAATTCTGGCCAATCGCAGTGATCGGAAATAATAAGCGGTAGTTCGGCATTTCTTTGCTTCGCACGGGCGCGAATTTGCATCCAGCCAGACGCCATAACAGGGCGCACATTGGGTAAGCTTCTCGACCACCTGTCGGCCAATGCCGAGGGGGGCGCTAATACAATCTCACCTGCCAGTGCTTTTTTATCTGCGACGTCGGATACAGGAATTAAAGCGCCTAGACTTATTCCAAGCTGTTCATATAAATCGCATAGCTTTAGCTGCGCACCATGTAAGTAGATGGGCTTTTCGTACCCCGCTTCACGTAGCGCTAAAATAACCCTCTGGCATTTCCCTAGGGCATACGCACCAACAAGGTGGCATCGTTCGGGAAAAACACGTAACGAGTGAAGGAGCTTATCTATTTCGTGCTCTATAGGTGGATGTTTAAACACAGGAAGGCCAAAAGTGGCCTCGGTAATCAATACATCGCAAGGGACAACTTCAAACGGCGGGCAGGTAGGATCGTGGCGGCGTTTATAGTCGCCAGAAACCACAACGCGGTAGCCTGCATATTCAATAAGAATCTGGGTGGAGCCTAAAATATGCCCGGCGGGGAAAAAAGTGACCGCAACGTCATTAAATGTCACTGACTTACCTAGCGTTATGGCGTGTTGGTGTGTTGCCATATCATCGCCATAGCGGGTTTTCATAATAGCTAGCGTCTCTGCGCTGGCATAGACACTGTGGTGGCCGGCGCGCGCATGGTCGGCGTGGCCGTGAGTAACAAGTGCGGTTGACACTTCATTCATAGGGTCAATATAAAACTGGCCTGGCTCGCAATACAGGCCAGTGTCGTCAGCTTTTAGCCACGTTGATGGATGCACTACGCATAATTTCCACGAAATAAACAATGCTCTTACTACGTAGTGAGTACCTAAAATCGACCATTTGATATTCCTTCGTTGAAGATTTTTGCGAACTGTAAAGCGCTTAAGCACTTTGTTTGTCGCAGTAGATATGGACTTGGATACAGCTTCAGAAGAGGTACTTTAAAAGTCTCTCACTTTACATGTGCGGTTGAATCAATGGAGTACTTTCCTTGATGAGAAGTAACACTGATAAGGATGCTGTAGTCTTATAACGTGCTATTCGAGCTACCTATTGTACAACCTCAAGTTGTTGGGCTTCTGATGCTGTTGCCTCTAGCGTCGCTTCGGAGAGGTGTGGATTATTAAGTTTAAGTACGGTTCTCTCTGAAAGCTTCAGCGCTTTTTCAATATCTTTAAAACTAATGTATTTTTCAAATAACGCGGCGAAGCTTCCGTCTTGTCGAGCAATATTTAATCCCCGTTCTATGCGCTGCGCTAATTCAGGTTTCGATTGTGAAACGAAGAAGAACATGTAAGACGGGTAATACAATAAAACTGAAGGCTCTATGATAATGTCTGGGTCGTTTAGTGATTTCGCCTCTACCACCGCCTCATGAGCCGCACGTGGAAAGTAATCAATTCTACCAGCCTTTAAAAGCTCAATGATAATGTCGTAATTACTGGTTCCTAACGTAGTAAATCCGTTGTGCTCTAGAATCTGAAAATCGGGCCAGTCGTGACCTTGACCTGCAATAAACCGCTTTAGGTCAGGCGCGCTACGAACATTGTTAAACTCACGTAGAGTACTTTGGCGGATCAAAGAGACGCGATAGCCCATGATTCCGTTCAATAGAGGAACCCGCACCGGAATGGCTTGCTGTTCACGTAGTTTTGACGTCACTGTCCAAAAAACGTCAATTCCCCCTTCTTGGTTTAGTTGGCGCAGAACGCGTTCTTGCACCAAATTGCCGCTACTCTCTACGAGATATGTTGGTTTAATAGGGTCTTCTGTTTTGCTAAGCGCTAATTTAAGTAATGCAGAGTAATAGGCATGAGAGGCATAGTCGAGCTCACTACTTTCGACTATCTTAACTTCGTAACTGCTAGGGGGGAGCTGTGATGTTTGCGCACTGTCCAACACACTTCCAAAAGCTTGTTGACAGAAAAGGTGCCGAATTATCATCACCGCTACTATTGAAAATAGCCCTACTCGACGTCGATTTTGTATCATGCCTATTTACCTCAATGGCTAAGGAAAAGCCATTGGACCTGCTAACCTTTAACATTGAGTAAAGCTTAGCAGGCCTACTTATTTAGGTTACGTTTACCGTTCAGTATAGACACAATTTTCAAGATGCAAGCGATATGGCGTTAGGTGAGCTGCTCTATTTCGTCCTGTTTCAATTTTTGCTTTTTGTGAAAACTGCGCAAATACATTTTTCGCCATAGGGCTTCAAAGGGACCTTGGTTGAAGTGCTTAGTAATGCCGTTCGCCAAAATAACTTGTACTGCGGTGAAGGCGATGGTGACAAGAAGCAAATCAAGCAACGTTACGCTGTAAATAAAGTTTGGAAAATAAGCGGGCATGACGATGCGAAATAGTACAGCGAGTGCTATTGATTGGGTTAAGTAGAGGGTGAACGCAACTTTGCCGCAGTTTATAAGCGACTGATACCACCACGCCGCAGTATGTCTTATATTTATCAATAGGTGAGCGTATACCAAAGCACAGAAAATGGCTGGAATGCTAGTGAACATGGGAATCACATCTAATGTTACCTGTTCGAATAAAAATTGCGGAAGTGCAGTAATGATGGATGTGACGATAGCAACCAATACTAACTTCTTAAATAGTAGTGACGAGAAGCCGTGATTGAAAAAGCCTGCCCTATACAAATAAGCGCCAAACATCATAAGCCCCATAGACTGCCACAGCATAGTGAATGGCGCGACAATAACCGTAGACAGCATAAATGACGCTTGAATACCAAGCTGCGTTAAATAGCCGCTTTGCCACAAGGCGACTTCTTCGTTAAATGTTTCACTGGGTCGCGTTGGCAGTTCAGCCCCCATGTCGAACACAAACGCCATGACGAGCCCACCAACTAACATAATTGCGCTTCCCACAATAAGGTAATGAATACTTTTCTTTTTGAGTTCATCTTGAGGGAGCGTGAAGTGTTTTAAAATAAAAAATGCGCACAGGCTGTAATAAAGCAAAATGTCGCCGCTGAAAATAAATACGCCATGCAGTAGCCCAAATACAAACAGCCACTTAAGTCTGGCTTGTGAGAAATCTAGGAAATGTTGTCCGCGCTTTTCACAGGCCTCAAATTGAATTGCCAGACCTGCACCGAACAGCAAGCAGAACAGAGAGCGAAATCGTCCATCCAAAAACAGCGTGTTAAAAAGTGAAATAACCGTGTCTGATAATAGCGGCTCTTCAAAAAAAGCATAGTTAGCGTAACCGTTTTGGTGAAACGTAATGTTCATGAATAAGATGCCAAGAATGGCTAAACCTCTAACGGCGTCTATTGAATGAATTCGCATGTACGGTCCTTGTAAGAAAATCGCTAATTCGTGAAGCATAAGAAGGTCAAAAACTCTGCGCTGAAGTTTACGCTAAGAAAATGCATAAGGTCGAAGTGAAAAATGTATCTAAACATTAAACGCGCTGAGGATGATTACATTGTGAATCTATCGTAAGGCGTGACAAGTAAACCTAACCAAGGTTTTGCCGTATAAGTGCTAAAAGTATTAACAAGAACCATCAATGACTTCACTTCCTTCAGTCTTTGCCCATTGGTTTGAACAAAAAGGCTGGCAACTACGCGATTATCAACACACCATGCTGGTGGAGAAAGACCAGCATGACTGTACATTATTGATTGCGCCAACCGGCGCTGGCAAAACCCTGTCAGGCTTTTTACCTAGCCTAGTCGAACTTGCAGAGACATTTGGTATGAGCGAGCTTGCTGAGGCATTCGGTACGAGTGAACTTGATGAGATTTCGGAAAACCAGGAGCTTGTTAAGAAGACCGGAACCAGTGAACAAGCAGAAATAAAAGCAATAAACAAACAGGCAACAAAAGGAAAAGAAAAGGATGGGTTCAACGGCCTACATACCCTTTACATATCGCCGCTGAAAGCACTCACGCAAGATATTCATCGTAATTTGTTACAGCCCATTGAAGAGATGGCGCTGCCGATAACGGCAGAAACACGCACAGGCGATACGCCCTCACACAAGCGCCAGCGTCAACGTAAAAAGCCGCCAAACATCCTGCTTACCACACCAGAATCGCTCATGCTGATGTTGAGCTACGCCGATGCCGACAAGCTTTTTGGCAAGCTTAAACGCGTGATCATCGACGAAACGCACAGTTTAATGGCCAACAAGCGCGGAGACTTTCTTTCACTCGCCCTCGCGCGGTTAAGCATTCTATCACCGCATTGTAAGCGTATTGGCTTATCAGCCACCGTCGCTTTTCCCGAAACGCTAGGTGCGTGGCTGGCTGGCAGTGACGGTGTAGCTAATATTGTAAAAGTGAAAGCGGGTGAAAAACCTAAGGTGGAAATGCTGCACTCTAAAGCGCGCATGCCTTTTGGCGGCTTTATGGCTCGCTACGCCATCGATGATATTTACCAGGCCATTGAAAACGCCAAAACCACGCTGGTTTTTGTGAATACGCGAGCTCAGTCAGAGCTGTTGTTTCAAATGCTGTGGGAGGCAAACAAGGCTGCGCTGCCCATTGCGCTTTATCACGGCAGCTTAAGCAAAGAGCAGCGTCGTAAGACCGAAGCCATGATGGCAAGCGGCATGCTGCGGGCAATTGTATGTACGTCGGCCTTGGAGTTAGGTATCGACTGGGGTGATGTAGACAAGGTCATACAAGTTGGCGCACCTAAAGGCGTAAGCAGGCTGCTGCAAAGGATAGGGCGAGCAAACCACAGGCTCGACGAGCCAAGTGAAGCGTTGCTCGTACCGGCAAACCGTTTTGAAGCGCTGGAGTGTCAGGCGGCGATCACCGCTATTGAAAAAGGGGAGCTAGACGTGGAAAGCCCACAGCCAGGGGCACTGGACATTGTCCCGCAATTTATATTGAACTGCTTGTGTAGTAGGGCTGATAGCCCAGATACCTTGTATAAAGAGATACTTACCGCCACGCCATACCAAGGGCTCGATAGAGATGATTTCGACAAACTATGGCAATTTACCCAAGACGGGGGCAGTGCGCTTAATGCGTATGAAAGATATCAGCGGCTGACGAAAAACGACGATGGCACTTACTCGCCAGCGAATCGGCGGGTTATTCAACGGCACAGACAAAACATAGGCACTATCGTTGAAGCGGGGCGGCTTAAAGTAAAGCGTATTCGAAGAGGAAACCAGGGCAAGATTATAGGTGAAGTAGAAGAGTATTTCGCCCAGCAACTAACGCCCGGAGACACCTTCTATTTTGCAGGAGAAGTATTGCGTTTTGAGGCTATTCGAGACATGCAGCTACACGCTAAGCCTGCAAAAGCTAAAGAGCCGAAAATACCAAGCTACGCAGGTGGCCAAATGCCCCTTTCTACCTATCTAGCGGAAGGGGTACGGGCAATTTTGGCTACTCAGAAATCGTGGAGAGCACTGCCTGCACAGGTACAAGAGTGGCTTAAACTTCAACAGGCGTTTTCTCAATTGCCTAGCCCTGACAACGTGCTAGTGGAGCAATTTCCGTTTAGACAGGCGCACTATACCTTGTACTACACCTTCGACGGACGCAAAGCGAACCAAACCTTAGGTATGTTGCTAACGCGGCGAATGGAAAAAATGGGCATTAAGCCTTTAAGCTTCAGCGTGACCGATTACGGATTATCGGTAGCATCAGTAAACGCCATCACACAAGGGCAACTGCAGCACCTATTCCAGCCAGAAATTTTAGGGGACGAGCTAGAAGACTGGATGTTACAGGCACCTATGCTTAAGCGCTCGTTCAGGCAAGTGGCGGTGGTGAGTGGGCTCACTGAACAGCGCTATCACGCCAGCCAAAAAACCATGAAGCAGGTCACGTTCTCCACGGACCTAATTTACGATACGTTGCGTGAACACGACCGCGACCATATCTTACTTAAAGTAGCTCGGGCCGATGCAGAACGTGAGCTACTTGATTTACGGCGACTCGCTAATTTACTTATTCGCTACGTGGATTCAACGACACTGGTAAACCTTGAAAAACCGTCGCCCATGGCCATTCCTATAGTACTGGATGTGCGCAGTGAGCAAGTGAAAGGCGCTGGTGCGCAGGCTATCATTGAGCAAGCTAATTTATATGCAGAAGCTGAAACCATGTTAGATGAAGTTCGTGCATTGTTATCGGGCTCATCTGTTGAGTAATATTAGATAGAAGCAGCAACGAAAAAAATACGAGGGTAATTTGGCAATAACTGACGCGTGGCTAACCGAAAAAGTAAGCCAGCGCCACATCACTATTACAAAATATGCAGACTACTTGTGGCTGCTAGATGCGCGCGGTGTGGCGTATTTACCCGCATGCGATTGGCTTATAGTGTCTGATCTCCACTTAGAAAAAGGCAGTTATTTACGCAGTTATGCGAACCCGTTGCCGAGTTTAGATTCCACCGCTTCGTTAACGCGATTAGAGAGCATCATCGATGATTACAAGCCACTGCGAGTAATCAGCTTAGGTGACAGCTTTCACGATAAACACAGCATGTCGCGCATGACCTTTGATGACCGTCAGCACTTATGTAGGCTAGTTGATAGTGTGAACGAGTGGATGTGGGTAGAAGGTAATCATGACCCAGATTTACCCGACGGCATACCGGGTACGCCGTGTTTTGAAATAGTGTTAGATAATATGGTATTCAGGCACGAAGTAGAAACGAGTGAAACTCGTGCTCAGGTTATTGGCCATTATCACCCCAAAAAGCGCACAACCATTACTCGCCGCCGTTATTCAGGCAAATGCTTTACTAACAACGAAAATGTATTTGTGATGCCAGCCTTTGGTCAGTTCACTGGTGGGCTAGATATTGATGAAGAGGTAATGCTAACGCTTCTGCCCAAACGCTCACGACAGGTATTCATGCTCTACGACAAGATTATATTTAAAGTATGAACCACCCAAATGGGGTCAGAGTACATTTTGTGACTTAAATTTGTCTTGGAAAATGTACTCTGACCCCATTGTTTCAAATAATGTACTCTGACCCCATTATTTAACCCCATTATTTAGGTTAATCGCGCCAGCGCTTGGTTAGCTCGTCATAGGCGTCTATGCGGCGGTCGCGGAAGTAAGGCCAAATGCGCTTCACCTGTTCGGTACGTTCCATATCAAGCTCTACGGTTAGCGTGGTTTCACCTTCAGCTTCGGCTTTTGCCAAAATCTCACCTTGCGGGCCTGCTACAAAGCTTTGTCCCCAGAACTGAATACCTGGATCACCTTCAACAGGTGACGCTTCAAATCCAGTGCGGTTTGCCACGATAACCGGTACTGAGTTTGCCACAGCGTGAGAGCGCTGAATGGTTTCCCATGCACCGTGCTGACGGGTACGCTCTTCTTCTGTGTCAGTTAAATCCCAGCCGATTGCGGTAGGGTAGAACAACAAGTCCGCACCTGCCATCGCCATTAGGCGCGCCGCTTCTGGATACCACTGGTCCCAACACACCAATACGCCAAGTTTACCCACGCTGGTTTCAATAGGCGTGAAGCCCATATCGCCCGGTGTGAAGTAAAACTTCTCGTAAAAGCCTGGGTCATCAGGAATATGCATTTTACGATATTTGCCCGCAATTTCTTTACTGCGGTCGAACACGACTGCGGTGTTGTGATACAAACCTGAACCGCGCTTTTCAAATAAAGATGTCACCAACACGATATTGTGTTTTTCGGCTAGTTCACCAAAAAATTCTGTCGCAGGTCCAGGAATTGGTTCAGCCAAATCAAAGGCGTCAGTATCTTCTTGCTGGCAAAAATACAGGGTGCTGTGTAGTTCTTGAAGCAAAATACACTCGCATCCTTCAGCGGCTAATTTGGCAATTTGTTCGGCACTTTTATTCCAGTTCGTTGCTTTGTCGTTATCGGCAACGGCCTGTTGTACCAGACCCACTTTTAGCTTAGCTGGGCGCATGTAATGACACTCCTTTCTTTAAGGTGGTGATAATCGAATCTTTTAATGTATTTGTGGGAACCTGCATGGAAATGCAATGCAAGCTGCCGTATTGTCTTACGAGTACACTGCAATCGATTGGTTCAACAATATGATTGGGATGTGCTCTTTGTACAGTCTCAATGGCTTCTGCGTCTTCCTCTTCACCGTAAACAGGCAATAATATTGCGTTGTTACAAATCAAGTAATTTGCGTACGATGCCGGCAGGCGATCCCCTTCGTCATTTACAATATTAGGCAGCGGCAGATGAAACTGTTCATGCTCAGGCAGCTCAAGGGCGCACTCGTCGCACAACGCTTTCAACCCTTCAAAGTGACTGTCATTAGGACGGTTGTTACACGCCTGGATCACTAGGCCTTTGTTCGGCGTGAAACGCACTAATGTGTCGATGTGACCGTCAGTATCATCGCCTTCTAAATGACCATGCTGCAAAATAGTAACTTTGCTGCAGCCTAGCATATCTTTAAATGCATCTTCGTAAGCGCTTAGCGACATATCACCATTACGTTCAGGGTTAAGTAAACACTGGGCAGTACTTAATAGGTGTCCGTCTTCATCAATTTCCAGCGCGCCACCTTCAGCCACAATTGGGCTGCTGCGAAGTACAGATTTACACATGCTGGCAAGATAACGCTGATTCGCCAGATTATCTTCAGCGGCGTTAAACTTATTGCCCCAACCGTTAAAGCGAAATTCTACCGGCGAGCCATTGCCTTCACTGTCTTTACAAGTGATGAAGCCGTAGTCGCGCATCCATGTGTCGTTAAATGAGGCAGGAACAATAAGCACTCGAGCGTTCTCTGGTAAACGAGAATTAAGATCGTCTACGTCACTCGGCGCACATAATAAAATCACACCCGCATCGTTGCGGTTTACTGCAGCAATCACGTTCAGATACGTCGCTCTCGCGTCTTCTAACCATGGAGCCCAGTCGGTTTGCGCATGAGGCCACGCTAACATAACAGCATCAATGTTATGCCATTCAGGCGCCATAGTACGGTTGCCGTGCATAGTAAAATTCCAAATAGCTACGAAATAGGGTTCGGATTATAGCCATGCCTCAGCATGAGACCAAGGCAAATGGCGATGAAATTAATTGGCGGTGACGATTACTTTAAGCCATAAGGAAAACTGAAATGACAGAAAAAAGGGGCAGTCTTTATTTTAAATGCCGCCCACCGTTGAGGTGAAGGGTTTGCCCTGTCACATAGTCACTATCAAATAAATAGTTCACGGCTTTCACGGCCTCTTGCGCCCCCGGTACTATCTCTAACAGTGATTTTTCTAACGCTTTTTGCTTATAAGCTTCGTCATCACCCTCATTGAACATAAGCAAAGCTGGGGCAATGCTATTTACTTTTACCTTTGGTGCGAGCTTCTTAGCAAATGATAGGGTCAGGTTGTGCAGGGCTGCCTTACTCGCCGCATAGGCCATGTGTTTCTCGCTGCCTGTTTCTTGAACGTAATCGGTCATATGAATAATGTCAGACTGAACGTCGCAATCACAAAGAGCCTTTTCAAGTGCCAAGTTTATGCGGTAAGGGGCAACAGCATGGACCAACATCATTCGTTCAATCAAGCTATGCTTGTCATGGTTATCTTTTTCTTGCGCCCAATCTGACGCGTTGTGGATCACCGCTCGATAGGTTTTACTGATTGCCTTAATCTCATCAATTGCTCGATCAATAGCCGCCTCAGTGCTAAAATCCGCCTGTAAGACTGTAGCACCTTTATCCTCAAGCATTGAAATACTTGGACGAAGTGTTCGATAAGTCACGACAACGTGGTGGCCCTGGTCAAGTAAACTATTGGCCATAGCTAAGCCTAAACGTTGGCTTGCGCCTGTAATTAACACAGGTGAATTCAAGATGATGTCCTTCTTTCGTAAAAGGTAACGGTTTTATTATTCTGTGCCAAATGCACAGTCGGTAGCAATGACATTAAATAAAAGTCATGTTGCCAAGTAATCGATCTGTAACGAACTCATGCTCGTACAAGATCAAAAAAGAAGTAACTACGGATAAAGTAATGTTAGCAAAAGAAGCGGTAATTGTGCGCGACGCACTAGACCCCTCTATTTCAGAGCCAGCACAACGTGTACGAGAAGCATTAGAAGCCAAAGGTTTAGAAACACCTATGGTGGCTAATGGTCTTACTGACGAGCAAAAGCGCAAACGAATTGAAAGTGCTATGCGTGACGTAATGGACACGCTTGGCCTTGATCTAACTGACGACAGTTTGTGTGATACGCCCACGCGAATCGCTAAAATGTATGTTAATGAAATCTTCGGTGGATTGGACTACCGCAAATTTCCTAAGATTACTGCCATTGAAAACAAAATGCAGATTGACCAGCCTGTACAGGTATCTGATATAAGCCTGACCAGCACTTGCGAACACCACTTTGTTACTATTGATGGCACGGCAACCGTTTCTTATATTCCAAAAGATACAGTAATCGGCCTTTCAAAGATTAACCGCCTTGTGGGTTTCTTTGCTCAACGTCCACAGGTACAAGAGCGTTTAACTCAACAAGTGTTAGTTGCGTTGCAGACGTTGACCAATACTGAAGACGTAGCGGTGAGCATTAACGCCACGCACTATTGCGTTAAGGCGAGAGGGATCCGTGATACTAATTCATATACGAAAACGTCTGCGCTCGGCGGCCGTTTCCTTACTGATAATGAATTGAAACGAGAGTTCTTTCGGTAGTTAATGGTTGTTTGTTTCGGAACTTTATTTAAGAACTTTAAAAGCCGCTCATGAAGCGGCTTTTTGTTTGCTAACATTTTGCTACGCTTTCCAATGCGCTTTATTTGATAACAAGCTCTGCATCCAGTGAATCGACAATCAAATTGATACGGCCACCAATACCATCGGCCGCCGTTAAACTGAGTACTTTGTTACAGCACCCACAAGATTCATGCTGTTCGTGATACATGTCGCGAACTGTTTCTAGCTGGAAGTCATTTATTGCGCCGCAATACGGGCACATGTATTCCAAAGCACTATCACTTTGCATCGTTTTATCCGTTACCATGTTAAACATATCCATATGACATAAGTCGAATCCCGCTGTGTAATACCTCTGCGTGAAGCAAGAAACAAACCACACACAACAAGAAGAGTGCTACTTCCGCGTCAATCAGTTTGAGAGCCAGTCAAACACAGGCGAGGCTACCAAAGTCATGCGGAAGCTACGTGAACTATCTATTCACTATAAAAAGTATAGTGGGTATTTATTGGCGTGCCTGTGAAAAAATGACTTATTCGATAAGTCACTGGCAGTAAAGATAAATAATTTGGCGACTAAGCCGCGGATAACTTGCTAACCACTTTTCAAACAGCAATTAGCAAGATATGGCGAAAGCTCAAGCTCTAATCAGCAAGAAGCCACATTTGTTGAAAAGGCTCAAGCAATAGTGGTGAAGCATTCATTTCGACAGTTTCATCAGTTAGCAAATCTTGGCTTGATGCGCCCTTTAGTGTTGCCAAAAGGCTACGCTGAATGGTCTGAGGGTGCTCACTGAAGTTACATATTACAAGCAGCTTGTGACCCTGTGTATTTTCCCGAAGAAAAGCAAAGCAATGATGGTTATCGGCATCTAAAATTTGGGTGCTAGACTGCCCGAAAATCGCATTCTGCTTTCTAATTGCTATCATTTTGCGCAATCCATTAAACACGTGAAGGCTCGCAGTCTCTGTAGGGTTGGCAGGCGACGTGTTTCCTAGCGCCAATTCCGTATCTGCGCGGGTAACAGCAATTCGGTTTACCCATCTGTCGTCGTGCTTTTTGGATTCATCAAAGCGATAGCTGTAGTCATTAAGCTTGCCCACTTCGTCGCTTGAGTAAAGAAGTGGAATGCCGCCGATGCTAAAGGTAATACCGTAAAGTAGCATCATTCGCTTCACAGCATCGTCAATGCCTTTTAAATCGTTAGCTTTTAATGCTCCTTCTAGCCCGCACAAGGAAGCCAGCGAACCACACACACGACAATCGCCATTCGAAGGGTTTTCAGCAAACGGCACGCCGTTGGCAAAACTTCCTTCAAAACGACCGGTATAAAATTGATTAAGAAAATGGCGGTGATCGAATGCGTTAATACCCAGTTCGTTGGCTACCGCGTCGTCGAAGGTCCATCCGATATCGTCGTGGCATCGCACGTAGTTCACCCATGTGCAGTTCTCAGAAATAGAGAAGCTCTTTTTCATTGAGCGCGTAAGCAAACGGGTTTTACGCGTGGCTAACGAATTCCATAGCAGTGCCATTAGCAAAGGGTTGTAGGATAGCTGACACTCATCTTTGTCGATGTACTTAAGTACTTCGTCAGGGTGCACGATGGCTTCTGACTTAAAGGCCACGGCAGGCGTTACAATTTGTAAGCAACAGTTGAACGCTTGTATAAGTACGTGGGCCTTTTCCTGATTTTCGCAGTTAGTTCCGAGCTCTTTCCAAATAAAGGCCAACGCATCTAAACGCAGTGCAGCGCTACCTATATTGGCGAGAAACAACATTTCAGAAGTGATAGCGTTAAACACCGCAGGATTACTGTAGTTTAAATCCCATTGAAAGCTATTAAATGTTGTCCATATCCATTTCTCTATCTGTTCATTGAAGGTAAAGCTACCTCTTCTTACCTGGGGAAATATTTCTCTTAAAGTATGTTCGTACTGATCGGGAATGGTCCTGTCATCGAAAAGGTAGTAGTAGTCTTGAAACTGCTTCTCACCTGCCAGTGCAGCTTTCGCCCAAGCGTGCTCGTCAGAGGTATGATTGAACACAAAGTCGAGAACAAGATTTATTCCCTCTTTTTGCAGTGCTGAAGCAAGCTTTTCCAGGTCTTTCACTGTGCCTAGCGTTGGATTAACCTTGCGATAATCCGACACAGCATATCCGCCATCGCTATCCCCTTTGGGCGCATCGTATAAAGGCATTAAGTGCACATAGGTAACGCCTAAAGACTTAAAGTAGGGAATTTTGTCATGCAAGTCATTCAGAGTGGGGCCCATCAGGTCAACATAACAGGCCATGCCGACTTGCTGTTCATCGCGATACCAAAGCGGGTTTTTTAACCTTTCATTATCAAGCTTTTTGAGGGCTGGTTTACGGCTTTTTAACCCGTCTCTTAATATTTCAACCAGTTTTTGTAAATGAAAGTAGCAGTCATACTGGTGCCCATAAACGTAGGTATATTTGTCAAAAAGACGAGGAAAATGTTCCTTCAAGCGACGAGTAAAAGTTGTTGCATCTTTCTTACTTAGGCCAGATAAATCGGTTGATGCCAAGATTCGGTCTAAACATACACCACTGTCAGCAGCATAGCTCATAGAAAACTCCAAAGTGCGACGCTTAGGTGCGTCATACAACCTATCCTAATTAACAGGTTTACAGGCTTTTTAAATTCTGTTAACTTTTATCTTAAACGATTAAGCTCATTTATCAAGTTTATTACATCGTTATTTTTGACCTACTGAATGCGTGCAATGATCAACGTGTTTTTGTGAAGTTTAGAAGGGCGGAACAAGGCCTTTCATACCGTGCTTGTGAGACAGACTATGCCCAATCATGATCCTAGTAGCAGAATTATCAGATGGCTAACCTACCTAATGTTTATGATGTTTGCGATGACGTCAGACTCGGTAGGCGAGATAATCAAAGAAGTGAAAGTGGCGTTCTCTGTCACCAATGCTCAAGCAAGCTTAATGCATTCACTCCCCATGTTAGGTATTGCCTTATCGGGTCTATTCCTTGGTTTTTTGGCTGATAAGTTAGGCCGCAAGCCTACCATTATCATTGGTTTAGCGTTGTTTGGCCTTGCATGCTACAGCTTCTTAATTGCTAACGACTTTGTGTTGATTGTAAGTTTAATGAGCTTATCTGGTGTTGCCGTGGGTATCTTTAAAACAGGTGCGCTGGCGCTCATCGGTGATATTTCAACATCGACCAAGCAGCACACAGCAACTATGAATGGAGCAGAAGCCTTCTTTGGCGTTGGCGCAATTATCGGGCCTCTTATTGTCGCTTATCTTATTCATCAAGGCGTTGCATGGCAGTGGCTTTATGTAATCGCTGGTGGTGTTTGTACGCTACTTATAATCGGTGCTTTGCTGGTGAAATACCCCGCTTACACTCGAGATACAGCCTCAGGTGAAAAGAAAGTATCGATAGCGCAGAGCTTAAGTTTAGTGAAAAACCCCTATGCTTTAGGATTTTCAGTAGGCGCGTTTTTATATGTCGCCGCAGAAAGCGCCATTTATGTGTGGATGCCGAGTTATTTAGTGTGCGATGCGACTACGCTTAAAGCGACCTACGATTGTTATACTGAAGGCTTCTCTCAGACCCTTGCAATATACTCGGTAACGGCATTCTTTATCCTTCGTGCTGCAGGGCGTTTCGTAGGCATCTGGATGATGTCTCACTTCAACTGGGCATTGGTTCTTATGGTGTTCACTGGTGCTATTGTACTGTGTTTCGGTCTTGGTCTGTGGGGCGGAAAACAGCTTGCGTTGTTTCTATTCCCGCTAACGGGCATTTTTATGTCAGTAATTTATCCTACCTTTAACTCAAAAGGCATAAGCTGTTTCCCAAAACATCAACACGGAAGCGTAGCCGGAGTAATCTTGTTCTTCACCGCAGCAGGTGCGGCTGCAGGGCCTTTCATCATGGGCCTGGTGAGCGACGCCAACGGTGGCGACGCCAAGTATGGCTTTATGGTAGCCACGGGTTTTGCTGCCGTGCTCTTTGTTGGCTTGGTGTATAACTACATTAAGAACCCTACCAAAGAACGTTTAGCGGAAATTGAGGCAAGCGAATACGCCAACTAAATGCAATGCTCGCTCTTTATTCCTTAAAACCGTAACGTGCCGGGCTTGCTCTCGGCACTGGTTTTTCCTCACGTTGTTGTTTAAGCTTCGGTTATTCCTATCAGTTTCTAGTCTAATCACGTTCCATGGATGAGTTAAAACAAGCGCAAGCCCTTTACGACACTCTTGTAGAATTTGCAGTGACCTACAGTTTCCAAATTGTAGGCGCCATCATTATTTTTCTGCTTGGCTGGTGGGTGGCCAATAAAATAGGCCACATGGTTGAAAACCTGATGGTCAGCAGAAATATCGATATTACGCTGAGCCGCTTTACCGGCGGTGCCAGCAAGCTAGTGGTATTGGGTATCGTAATAATTATAGCATTAGGTAATGTGGGCATTAGCGTAACCCCACTTATAGCCGCCGTAGGTGCTGTAGGTTTAGGTGCAGGTTTAGCTATTCAAGGTATGTTGGCCAATTATGCCGCTGGCTTTACCATAATTATTACCCGTCCTTTCGTTGTTGGCGACACTATCCGCGTGCGTGGTGTTGCAGGGGTGGTCGATCAAGTCATGTTGCCCTATACCATTCTTATTGACGAAGACAATGTTCACATCCAAATACCCAACAAACTGATAGTCGGTGAAATCTTGCATAATTCTGCAGAGAACATGTTGATTGAACTTGAAATTGGCGTTGCCTATTCCAGTAAGGTCGATGAGGTAATCGATGTGATTCGCAAGGCTGTTGAAACGGTAGATGGAGTCAGCGAAGAAAAGTCACCCGCCATTGGTGTAGATAATTTTGGCGACAGCAGTATTAACTTTGGTATTCGGGTTTGGGCGCCAGCTGTAAGGCATTTCGAAGTGCGCTATGCACTAAACCAAGCCATTTTCAATGCCCTTCAGCAGCATGATATTGAAATACCATTCCCGCAGCGGGAAGTCAGGATGCTCGACCAATAAAAGTTTGTATCGTTATTGATAAAAATGCCGACTAAGAGACCCCTTATTCGGCATTTTTCTATTACGGCTTCGCGATTTTTAGATTTCGCATAGCTCTAGGGGTAAACCGTCAGGATCTTGGAAAAATGTAAAGCGTTTGCCGGTGTATTCATCGGTTCTCACTGGCTCGCATTCAACTCGCTTATTCGTTAGGTGGTTGATCATTTCATCAAGGTTGTCCACCTTGAACGCTAAGTGCCTAAGTCCTTGCGCTTCTGGGCGCGACGGTCTTTGCGGTGCCCCCGGAAACGAAAAAAGCTCAATCTGACTGCCATCAGGTAACGCGAGGTCACATTTGTAAGAGTCTCTGGCTTCACGGTAGTTTTCATCAATAATCGAGAAGCCCAACACGTCCGTGTAAAACGTCTTTGAGCGAGGGTAGTCACTACAAATGATAGCAACGTGGTGAAAGCCTTTCAGCATCTTAATTTCCTTAATATTTATGCTTACGGCATCTCTTGACCGCGAGCAGCCTCAAATAACTTGTACCAGTGCTCTCGACTTAAATGAACATCTTCAGCCTTTTGGCTTGCTTTAATTCTGTCAATATTGGTACTGCCCAAAACGGGCGCAATGTTGGCAGGATGTCGCATCAACCAGGCCAAAACAATCGCTTCAGGCGTAGTTTGATATTCACCTGCAAGTTGAGCCACTAAGTTTGCTGTTGCACGGTCATTACTATTTTCAACTTTTGCACCTGTGTATCTACCTTGTGCCAAGCTTCCCCATGCCTGAAGTTGCACGTTGTTCATCATGCAGTATTCAAGTGTGCCGGGCGCATAACCTGTATCGCGATTAGCAGCGCTGTTGGTAGTAATGCCGTCTTCTAACCAGTCTCTAAAGCCAAGGCTCATTTCAAGTTGGTTGGCAACAATAGGTGTGGAAAGTGCAGACTGCAGGTAATTAATTTGGTGACCATGCATGTTTGAAACGCCAACATGCTTTATTTTACCTTGCTGCTGAAGCAGCTTCAGTGTACCGGCGACTTCGTCTAGCTCCATAAGTGGATCTGGACGATGCAGCAGCAGTATATCAAGCTGTTCTATTCCTAATCTAGAGAGAATGCCTTCAACCGACGTGTGAATGTGATTTGCTGAAAAGTCGTAACGCTTTGGTCCTAAATCATCCTCAAATCGTATTGCACATTTAGATTGGATAATCATTTTGTCTTTTAATTCGGGTGCTTGCTTGAGCGCTTCACCAAAAACCGTTTCGGCTTTGCCGAACGTATAAATATCAGCATGATCAAACACATTAATATCTAAACTCAGCACAGTATCAATGATGCTTCTTGCTTGGCTTATATCGGCTTTGGTTGCCGGTTTGTCGTTCCAACCGCCACCTAAGCCCATGCATCCATATATTAAGCGGCTTGCGTGTGGAAAGTGTGCATTCATGTCATTTTCTCCCTGTTTGAGAATATCGAGTGGGCAGGGCCTGTATTAGCTCAAGGCTTGTTTTAAAAGCACTGTAATATGGTCCAAGCGATAAGAAAAGTCTGATTAGGCGAGCGTATTTTTACTGTCGACCGTTAGCCTAGCTTGAAGGTTTATGGTGTTGCAGCACCGATAAAGATCATTTTTGCGATGTAGGCGTGTATTTAAATTAATCAGTGGGCTTTTTAAAAGCTGAGTTCAAGGAAAAGAGGGCATATGTTTAAGCAGTTAGTTTCAATGATTATGGCGGGTATGGTGTGTGTGGGCTTGTCTGGCTGTACTGGCGTACCTGACAAGGTAGTGCCGGTTGAAGGCTTTGAGCTTCCTCGTTATTTAGGGAAGTGGTATGAAGTAGCGCGCTTTGACCATAGCTTCGAAGAAGGATTAAGCGAAGTTACGGCAACCTATAGCATGCGCGATGACGGAGGGGTTAAGGTAATTAATCGCGGTTTTTCAGTAGAAGAAAATGCATGGGATGAAGCCGAGGGCAAAGCGTATTTTGTAGAGTCTGAAACGACAGGGCATCTGAAAGTATCGTTCTTTGGCCCATTTTACGCTAGTTATGTAATTATGGAGCTAGATAAAGAAGGTTATCAATATGCTTTGATAACAGGCCCAGATAAAGACTACCTTTGGATTTTAGCGCGAACACCTTCTATTTCAGATGAAGTCCGCACCCGTTTACTAGAAAAAGCGACATCGGCTGGGTACGACGTTAGCAAGCTTATTTGGGTAGAGCACGGCGAAGAGAATTCATAGCCACTTTCGAGCGAGTTGTTCTGCGCGCAAAATGGGAATTGTGCTATTATTGCGCGCATCTTCCCCTCTGTTTGAATAAGTACTAAGAGAGACAAGGCATGCAAACGCTCACCATTACTACGCCAGACGATTGGCACCTTCACTTTCGCGATAACGAAATGCTAGCTGAAACAGTGCCTGCAACCGCACGTTGTTTCCAGCGCGCTATTGTTATGCCAAACCTTGTACCACCGGTGGTTAATGCTGAAATGGCCATGGCGTACAAAGGGCGAATTGAAGCTGCGCGACCTAAAGGTAGTAGCTTTGAGCCATTAATGACCTTATTCCTTACTAATCAAACTACACCTCAAGACATTATCGATGCAAAACAAGCGGGCGTAACTGCGTGTAAGCTATATCCTGCAGGGGCCACTACTAACTCAGATGCGGCTGTAAAAGGCATTCAGGCTTTATACCCTGTATTTCAAGCCATGCAAGAGCAAGGCTTATTGTTGCTAATTCATGGTGAGGTGACCGAACATCACATTGATATTTTTGACCGTGAAAAAGTGTTCATTGATACCCATTTAGGGCCTATCGTTGACGCATTCCCTAAGCTGAAAGTGGTGTTTGAGCATATTACAACAGCAGATGCCGCAAGCTTCGTAGCGGGCGCCAGCGAATTTGTTGGAGCCACCATTACCCCTCAGCACTTATTGTTAAATCGCAACGATTTACTGGTTGGCGGCGTACGCCCTCATAACTATTGCTTGCCAGTACTAAAACGTAACACGCATCAAAAAGCGTTGCGCGATATGGTGGCAAGCGGCAACAAAAAATTCTTCCTAGGTACCGACTCGGCACCTCATGCAAAACATAAAAAAGAAAATGCTTGCGGCTGCGCGGGTTGTTATAGCGCATGGTCTGCAATTGAGCTTTATGCCGAAGTGTTCGAGCAGCTAGGCGCAATAGATAAGCTCGAAGGATTTGCTAGCCATTACGGTGCAGATTTTTATGGTTTACCACGAAATACGACTACAATGACATTAGTGAAAGAGTCGTGGACGGTGCCAGAACAAGTAACCCTAGCTGATGGCACCGATATGGTTCCATTTTATGCGGGGCAAACGTTGCAGTGGAAATTAGAAAAGGCATTTCAAGCGTAGTTTTTGTTGTTATTGTCTGTTTATGTGCCCTGTGGAGTTCATCCACTTGGGCACAAGCACTCTCTTACTCTCACGCCCCCGATTTACCAAGCACCCTATCTTCCTCTGAGAAGCAGAGTATTCAATCTTACTCACTCACAGCGTTTAAAAATGCCTTATCAAAAAATGGCATTGATTTAACGCCTGCTACTGACACCATATCGAATAAAGCTGACGTCCTTATCAATTTGATCAGAGATGAAAATAACGAAGATAGTTATTATTGGATCACGCCGCTATTTGCCTTTGAATGTGGAAATAATGTTCGTTGTACGCCTAATGCGGGCAGTCAGGCAACGACAATAGCAGTGAGCTATATCGCACTGAGCAAAAGTGAAGGTTCTGCCGATATTGCAGAGCGGATGAGCGAGCTGATTGCTCAATACAAAGGTTCAGACGACTTCACATTGCTTGCTAGCGCAATGCGGGATGAACTGAAAGCATCTTTCCCGGCCACAATACTTACTTTTGGAACACTAAGCTTAGCAGGTGAGCTGCATGCTAATACCGACAATCTTTGGGTCATCGCCGACATTGTGCCACTTTTTTCAGAGGTGGGAGTGCGAGGAAAGCTTAAAGGCATTGCTGCAGACTTGGTCAGAGACATATTAGATGAGATGACGCTCAAGCAGAGTATCCTTTCCGCGCCATGGGAACGTATTGCAAAGGAAGCAATGACCAAGTCTAACGTATTGGTATTCTCAGTAATTCGCACGCATGAAAGAGAAAGCGTGTTTCACTGGGTAACGCCGGTATCAAGAAACCTTCATGGACTGTACGGCATTGATAAGCCCTATTTTGAATCCTTTGCCAACGTACCAAAGAACTTTAGGGTTGGTACCTTATTGGAAGACTACCGCTATAACGTTGCGATAGAGCATGGCTTCAAAGTAAAAGCCTATGATTCGTGGCAGGCATTAGTGGACGCACTGATCAACAACGAAATTGATACTATTTTCGGTTCTCAGGGGGCAATTGACTTTGGATGTAACCCAAAACAATTTAAATGTGAGACAATAACCCTATCGAGTAAGTACGACATTTCAACGGCCTACCTAGCACTGTCAAAGAAAGACACCTGTGTTTTGGTTTTAGAGAAGCTCAAGTTAGCGGCGGCCGGTGTGAAAATGAGTGACAAGTTTAATGAGCAGCTTTCTTCCTGGAGTGACATGGTGTCCCAAGAATACGGCATAGCTCATCATACCGAACATGGTGTAGTGCACCTTTGGAACCCAAATTAATGACAGTTGAAACAGTTAAGCATTTAGATATAAACCCTGCCATCACCAAGGCGCTAGACTCACAAGGCATTTACCAACTTTCCCCTATACAGGCACAATCGCTCCCTGAGGCGTTGCAGGGGAAAGATGTGATAGGCCAAGCGCAGACGGGCAGCGGCAAGACTCTGTGCTTTGTAATTCCTGCCTTGCAGCACGTAGAAGTGAATGATTTTACCACGCAGGCTATCATACTTTGTCCTACCCGAGAGCTTGCTGATCAAGTGGCTCAGCAGTGCCGTTCGGCGGCTAAGAACATCGGTAATATTAAAGTGACCACGTTATGTGGTGGCCAGCCTATGGGGCCGCAGATTCAGTCACTGAAACATAGCCCTCACATCATTGTGGGCACGCCGGGTCGCGTAATGGACCATGTGGAAAAGCGTCGAATTGACCTAAGTAACGTAAAGTTGCGTGTCCTCGATGAAGCCGATCGCATGTTAGATATGGGCTTTGAAGACGATTTACGCATTATTTTCGGTCAAACGCCAAAACAAGTGCAAACCCTATTGTTTTCTGCAACCTTTACGGAACAAATTGAGCGTGTAGCCAAGCAGTACCTGCACAACCCGGTAACCTGTAAAGTTGAGTCTCAAGACAGTAAACCCGCTATCACCCAATTGGGCTACAACGTGCTCCCGCACACACGCACTCAGGCGCTTAAAGCGGTACTTACCCACTACCAACCTAAAAATGCCATTGTATTTTGTAACCGCAAGGTTCAGGTAAATGAAGTGGTTGAGGAGCTTATCGAAGATGGCTTTAGCGCAGCTGGACTTCAGGGGGACTTGGAACAGCATCAACGCACATCGGTGCTAATGCAGTTCGCCAGCGATGCGCTACAAGTACTTGTTGCCACCGATGTAGCTGCGCGAGGGCTGGATATTGATGATGTTGCCTGCGTAATTAATTACACGGTAAGTGAAGAGCCGGAAACCCATATTCACCGCATTGGTCGCACGGCGCGAGCAGGCGCACAGGGCATGGCGGTCACGCTAGTCAGCGATGACGAAGAGCACTTTTTGCGAAAAATAGAAGTATTGCAAGAAAGCGATATTCCACTTAAAGGCGCACAAAGCCTGCGTTTTCATAAAAACAAAATTACTCAGCCTGAATTTACCTGTATTTCACTAAGCGCGGGTAAAAAGGAAAAGCTTCGCCCAGGCGATCTGGTGGGTGCACTTACCAAAGATGCGGGCATTCCTGGCGACGACTTGGGCAAAATTAAAGTTCAGAACAGCATGAGTTTTGTCGCAGTGAAAACGCGAAGCGTGAAAAAAGCCATGGCGCACTTTAGAGAAGGTAAGATTAAAGGAAAGCGTATTAGAGCCCGAAAGCTTTAATATGCGCTCTTAGATCTAAGTACTGACGTTATTCAATGGAAGGTGAGTGTGGTCGCTGAAACTGACTTGAGCGTGATACTGAAAAATCTGAATCCTGTGGCGAGTAGTGAAAATTACGTTTTTACTACCTTGCCTGCTGACAGATTAACTAGTGCGTTAATTTCAGTAGCTAAGGGGATGTTTCAAGAACGCGAGGGCACCACCCTTATTCTTCCGGTTGCCGCAGCCGAGAAAGCTAATCTGCAATTTGAAGGTTATTACCGCTGTATAACCTGTGAAGTGCATTCTAGTTTGGAAGCGGTAGGCATGACTGCAGCTATGTCCACCGCGCTGGGTAAGGCAGGAATTAGCGCCAACGTGGTGGCCGCTTATTATCACGACCATATTTTCGTGCCAGCTGAAAAAGCCGACTTGGCGATAGACGTTTTAACGTCGTTGTCTAACTAGGTCTGACCAATCTCTTCCTGCTTATTCTCTTTTCTCAAAAAACCATCAACCAGCCCCATGGTTAAGCAATATTGGGCACCATAGTAAGTTGTCATTACCCAAATGGTAGACAGTGGAAGCGGGGTTTTGAAAACCGACTGGGCGAGAATGGCATCTGATATCACAAAAAATAACGCACCGGTTACGATCAGCTTAGTTTGAGCCAACCACACTGCGGTTAAACCCATCAGTGTGATTACGCTAATATAGGCGACTACAGGGTAAAATAAGGCTTTCGACGCTGGCAGAATGTGCACTGCCATCATTACGGCAAAGCTAACCATAATAATACTAATGAACCACTTTGGTTTGCGTGAAATGATATGGTCGCCGGGCGTTTCTTGTAGGCGGCGATGCAGCAACGCAAAACACATAGCATACGTTAAATGGGCAACAAAAAAGCACGCCAAGCCGGTAATAAAACTATCAGCAAAGGGCAAGGCCAGACTAACATCTCCGGCAAGACTAAAAAGTAACGCCGCCAACACCATGTATCGCGGCATGGCGCTAAGTTTTGTATAGGCGAAAACTGCCAGTACCACAATAGGCAGGGCTTTGGGTAAGAATTGCGCCACGCAGGGGGTAAGCGGCAGCGTCGCCAGGTAAATCAACGCTAAGCTGCTAAAGACAATAGTTGTTCTTACATTCATATTTAGCCTTTTTGAAACTGCTCAGTCATACACTTCAACACGACAAAAAAAGCCCCAGTTTGGTGAAGCAAACATGGGGCTTTAGCTATCGTATTTTATGTACGCTACGTTCTATGTACTGTGTTTAGAGTACGCGAATTACCAAATTTTCACGCGTTCTTCTGGTGGTAAATACAACGCATCTTCTTCGGTCACGTTAAACGCTTCGTAGAATTCAGGTACGTTGCGAACAGCACCGTTAGTGCGGAACTTCGTAGGTGAATGGGTATCGGTTTGTACTTGGCTGCGCAACGCTTCTTCGCGATATTTGCTTGCCCAAACCTGACCGTAACCAATGAATACACGCTGATCGCCAGTGAAACCATCTAGTTCAGGTGCTTTTTCACCATCAAGAGACAGGTGGTAAGCTTTAAGTGCGATGCTGATGCCGCCAAGGTCGCCGATGTTTTCACCTAGGGTATATTCACCGTTCACGTGCAAGTCAGGCAGAACCTCAAACTGGTTATACTGTTCAATCAAGTTTGCAGTGCGTGCTTCAAACTCGCCGCGATCTTCGTCAGTCCACCAGTTTCGCAGAACGCCGTCACCGTCAAAGGTTGACCCTGAATCATCAAAACCATGGCCAATTTCATGACCAATTACCGCGCCAATGCCACCGTAGTTAACCGCATCTTCGGCGTTCATGTCAAAGAACGGAGGTTGAAGGATAGCCGCAGGGAATACAATTTCGTTTAGCGGAGGGTTGTAGTAAGCATTAACAGTTTGTGGTGTCATGCCCCATTCGTGGGTCCACACTGGGCCGCCTTGTTTCTTAAGCATTTCTTCGTACAGCACGTCCGAAGAACGCTTTAGGTTTCCAAACAGGTCACTGGCATTAACTGTCAGCGCTGAATAGTCTCTCCACTGGTCTGGGTAACCAATTTTCACAGTAAACTTAGATAGCTTGTCTAGTGCTTGTGCACGGGTTTCATCTGTCATCCAATCAAGGTTTTCGATACTTTCTTTGTAAGCTAACAACAGGTTATTAACCATTTCCATCATGCGATCTTTCGCTTCAGGCGGGAAGTGCTGTTTCACATAAACCTTACCGATTAGCTCGCCTACATGGGCATTTGAAAGGCTTACTGCACGACGCCATTGTGGCTGTTGCTCTTCAACACCGCGAAGCACTTTGCTGTAGAAATTGAAGTTTGCTTCATCAAGCTCGGCATTTAAGCGACTGGCTGAAGCATTTAACAAGCCCCACTTAAGGAACGTTTTCCAATCTTCCAGTGAGGTATCTGCAATAACGCCATCAATGTTTTGCATGTAGTCTTTTTGCAGGATGCCTAGCGAAGGAATGTCGCTAATGTCTGCTTCAGTAAGATAAGCGTCCCAGTCGAACTTAGGCATTAACGCTTTAAGTTCTTCAATTGTCAGTTTGTTATAGTTGGCAGCAAAGTTACGGGCCTGCTCTTTTTTCATATGTAGCTGAGCAATTTTAGTCTCAAGTGCGAACAGCATATCCGCACTTTCTTTAGGCGCGTCGAAACCCGCCAGCTCAAACATGGTTTGAATATGTTTAACGTAGGCATCGCGAATGGTTTGTGATGTTTCGTCGTCCTTGAAGTAGTACTCGCGCTCAGGAAGGCCTAAGCCCGACTGCCACGTGTACATCAAATATTCTTTTGGCGACTTAAGGTCAGGGTATTGAGTTAGGCTGAACGGCGTACCGTAGCCATAGCGAGCTGCATAAGCGAAATACTCAGCAAGGTCGGTGTAGTCTTCAATGGCATCAATCTTAGTTAACTCAGGCTTTAGCGGCGTCGTACCAAGTTCGTTGCGGGTTTCCATGTCCATATAGGCACGGTAAAAATCACCGACTTTTTGCTCGTCGCTGCCCGCTTTAAAGTCGCCTTCTGCAGACGATTTTATAATATCCATAACGTGATCTTGTGCTTCATCGCGAAGGATCACGAAAGAACCGTAGCTCGATTTATCTGCCGGTATTTCAAAATTATCAAACCACTTGCCGTTTACGTAGCGGAAAAAGTCATCACCCGGGTCAACAGACAGATCCATATTTTCTTTAATGACACCTGAAGAAAGCTGTTGCTGAGCTTCTTCGGTAGCCGCGCTCTGTGTCTGTTGTTCTGTGGATGAATTTTGTGGGCTACAAGCCGTGAGGGCCAGTGCCACGCTTAAGCTTAAAACGCTACGTAACATGTCGAGTTTTCCTTTTCATTTTATTGGGCGACATTTGGGCTTGTCGCTTATTGTTTTTAGTGCGTTGCGAAACCTGTGCATCCCTTCGAAAGAATGGTGTGGCGTATTGCGTGCACGCTTTTTACTAATTTTTAGCATGGCGGGGGGGATAGAAAAAGTGTTTATAGTGAAAATACACAGCTTGTAACAACTTGTAGGGCTAATTTCGCTATAGTGTTTTTTTCACACACTACAACATTCAAGGAACGGCGATGGACTTACACAATACCCCTTTCGATAGCGTATCACCTTGTGAGTACGCCGATGCGCTGCCAAGAGAGCAGTTCATGCACTATGCGATAAAACCATTGTGGGAAGGCATGCCACGCATTGCGGGTCCAGCATTTACCGTTAAGTGTGAGCCGGGAGACCATCTTATGCTGCATGCGGCGATATATCGCGCAAGCCCCGGTGACATTATTGTTGTGGAAGCCGATGATGAATTCGCTGTTGCGGGCGGTAACGTCTGCGCGATAGCCCAGTCTCGCGGCATAAAAGGTTTCGTGATTGATGGTGTTATACGAGATCTTGCAGAAACCCGTGACAACAAATTCCCGGTATTTGCCAGGGGCGTTATACCCAAGCCAGGAGCCAAAAAGTGTATAGCCCCGTTAAATGAGCCGATTACCTGTGCTGGTGTAACGGTTCACGCCGGAGATATCATTGTTGCAGACGAAGAGGGCATTGCAGTAATTCCAAGAGATGAGGCGCTAGCAGCCTATGACATTGCTCAAAAACGTGCCCAGAAAGACGGCTCTATGTCACTTGAACAATGGCAGGCTGAACATGTTGAAAAAGTAGAAAGCATACTCGCTAAATTAGGCTTTGCAGAGTGAAGGCTGACAGGAAATTAGCTTAGTGTTGAGTTGTTTTATGTGAGCTCTTCTCCAGATAATAATTTTCGCCAAGTATCAGCCTGTGCCAAATATTAGCTAATGTTAAACGAGCTTTGCGGCAAAAAAACACCGCAAAGTTCAACACACTTTCAGTTATCGTGTAGAATTGTGACCCAGCATTTTGGGGCATACGTAAACGTGCTCTGTCACTGAATAACTAACGAGTTCTACATGTTTTCATTTTTTGAAAAGCTGACCCAGCCTTTCCCTGACACGCCGCCTACCCAACCGCCAACAGGTATCGTTGCATTTTGTAAGTACTACACAAAAGGCATGTGGGGCGTAATCCTTACTGTTTCCGTGCTAAGTGCCATTGTTGCCATGTTAGAAGTGGCGCTTTTCGGCTTTTTAGGGCAGTTAGTTGACTGGTTCTCTGATCAAAACCGAGACACGTTTTTAGCGGATCAAAAATTTACCCTCATTGGCATGGGTTTAACCGTTCTCGTTTTTATTCCATTATTTATTTTGTTGCGCTCGCTGTTTTCTCGTCAGTCTCTGATGGGGAACTATCCCATGCGCATTAGATGGCAGGCTCACCGCTATTTGCTTGGCCAAAGTTTAACCTTCTTCCACGACGAGTTTGCCGGCCGTGTGGCCACCAAGGTGATGCAGACAGCGCTATCGGTACGAGAAACCGTGACCAAGGTTCTCGATTTGCTGGTGTACATCAGTGTTTATTTTATCTCTATGGTAGTGCTTATTTTCAGCACTGACTGGCGCTTAGCCATGCCGCTTATCGTGTGGTTTTTTGTGTATATCGGTATCTTGAAGGTGCTGGTACCTAAACTAAAAGAAGTCTCGCAAAAGCAAGCCGACGCGCGCTCATTAATGACTGGGCGTATTGTCGATAGCTATACCAATATCACAACGGTGAAGCTGTTTTCACATAGTCGCCGCGAAGCGGATTACGCAAAAGAAAGTATGGATGGTTTTCTTAAGACGGTTTACCCGCAAATGCGTTTGGTTACCGTGTTGGAATTCTGCGTGGAAATGGCTAACGCCATTCTTATTTTCACCATTGGTGCGCTATCTGTGTATTTGTGGATGGAAAACATCGCGAGCCCGGGCGATATCGCCATTGCTATTAGTCTGTGTTTGCGACTAAACGGTATGTCGCACTGGGTTATGTGGGAAGTATCAGGTTTGTTCGAAAACTTAGGCACGGTGCAGGATGGCATGAATACACTAGCGCAGCCTATTGCAGTAAAAGACAAGCCAAAAGCCGATGCGTTAAAGGTAAATGGCGGCGGGATTAATTTCGATAATGTGCATTTTTCCTATTCAGGTGCAGACAACAAACCTATTGATGTGTTCACTAACTTGGATTTAGCCATTAAGCCTGGAGAAAAAGTGGGCTTAGTGGGGCGCTCTGGGGCAGGTAAATCGACCCTGGTTAATTTGCTCATGCGTTTTTACGACACCCAAAGTGGTCGCATTGTCATTGATGGTCAAGATATCACTGAAGTAGGCCAAGAAACCCTTCGCGCCAAAGTCAGCATGGTGACACAAGATACTTCACTGATGCACCGCTCGGTACGCGACAATATCCTTTACGGTCGAACGGATGCGACAGAAGAAGATATGATACGTGCGGCCAAACAGGCCGAAGCGCACGACTTTATTCTTACGCTTACCGATAGTCACGGTAGAACAGGGTACGACGCGCATGTAGGTGAGCGAGGTGTTAAGCTTTCAGGCGGTCAGCGCCAGCGCATTGCTATTGCGCGAGTGTTACTGAAAGACGCGCCTGTATTAGTGCTGGACGAAGCCACATCAGCGCTAGATTCAGAAGTTGAAGCGGCAATTCAAGCCTGTCTGGATAAAGTGATGGAAGGCAAAACCGTGTTGGCTATTGCGCATCGACTGTCGACCATTGCGCAAATGGACAGGTTACTTGTTCTGGATAAGGGCAATATTGTAGAGCAGGGAACCCATACCGAGCTTATTGCGCACAATGGCATATATGCCAAGCTTTGGGCGCACCAAACGGGCGGATTTATAGGCGTTGAATAGGCAAGGCGCGAATTAGCCTTCAATCGCAGATGGGATGGATAAACCGCTTGTATCTTGAAAGTGGTTAAGTATAATACGCGTCCCTCCCTTGCGATACCGCACTTTCCTTAGAAAAGACGCACAACTCACAAGGGCAGTGTAAGTAAATTTTGTCTTATCGACACCACAGGGGTGTAGTTCGAATTGGTAGAACAGCGGTCTCCAAAACCGATGGTTGGGGGTTCGAGTCCCTCCACCCCTGCCAAATTTACTTAAACTAAGAATTTTTAAGTTGCGCATTTTTTAGATGCGTAAAACAACGACGCTGTAGTGCTAGGATCGTAACATGAGCGAAAAGACGGAAAATCAGTCCAATGCATTGGACATGTTTAAATGGGTAGTGGTTTTTGCACTACTTGCCGGTTTAGTAACCGCTAATACAATGTACGGTGAGATCTCGGTACTATACCGTGCCATCGCAATTGTTGTAGTTGTTGGTATAGCTGGTTTCATCGCGGCAACTACCGAAAAAGGTAGCACCTTCTTGAGCTTCGCTAAAGAGTCTCGCACAGAAGTTCGCAAGGTTGTGTGGCCAACTCGCCAAGAGGCGAACCAAACTACACTTATCGTGCTTGCAGCGACGTTAATTATGGCACTAATTTTATGGGGACTAGACGGCATCATCGTTCGTGTAGTTGGCTTTATTACAGGAATAGGAGCATAACCGTATGTCTGAAGAAGAAGCAGTAAAGAAAAGATGGTACGTAGTTCAAGCCTATTCACAATATGAGTCTCGCGTTAAGAAGACCCTGCTTGAATACATCAAAATGCACAACATGGAAGACTACTTCGGTCAGGTACTAGTACCAACAGAAGAAGTAGTAGAAATGCGTGCGGGTCAAAAGCGTAAGTCTGAGCGTAAGTTCTACCCAGGTTATGTATTGGTAGAAATGGCGATGACGGAAGAGTCATGGCACTTAGTGAAAAGCGTACCTCGCGTACTTGGTTTTATCGGCGGCACATCTGACCGTCCTATGCCAATCACGCAGAAAGAAGCTGACGCTATCTTAAATCGTCTTGAAGAAAACGTTGATAAGCCAAGACCAAAGACGCTGTTCGAGCCAGGCGAAGTTATTCGCGTTATCGATGGCCCGTTTGCAGACTTCAACGGTGTGGTAGAAGAAGTAGACTACGAAAAGAGCCGCGTAAAAGTATCGGTACTTATCTTCGGTCGTTCTACTCCAGTAGACCTAGAATTTGGTCAGGTAGAAAAAGGCTAAGCCTACTCAAGCTACCGTATAGCATTTTTAAAAAGCCCCGTTTGACGGGGCTTTTTTGTATCTAGATAACGATAAAAGGAGAGCGGTGAATATTTATAAAAATATGCATGTAACTACAACGTAGCATCCTCTTGACCTAAATAAGCCAGAAATAACAGCTAATAAGCGAAAGAAATATAAACATAAACTGCAATATTGTTGCGGTTTTTTCAGAGATTTTATCGCTCTTTGTAAAAGAGTCCCAAAATCTGACACCCAGCGCACGTTTTAAGATTAGGTTCATTCCACAAATTACCATGACCCAAATGAACACCGTTCCGATATCTACCATTTTAAATTTGACCTTCACTCATCTGTTGTTTCTAAACCCTCTAGATCCGACGCCAAATTTGCTATAGCGCCCGAAACTAACCCACCACCTACGGATGTTGCGAGAGAGCTGAAACCTTTAACCGGACTTAAAGCGCCTGCACCCGTCATTCCGCACCTAATTAACTGATTTATTTTTCTTGACACCGATCCCCCATTTTGATCTATTACTCATCTTTGG